>NZ_JBSSHR010000008.1:0-246205 GCF_059089345.1 Micromonospora sp. BS32 | reverse complement strand
GGCAGAACGCACGCCGTTCTCCCGCCCATCCAGTTCTGACCTTCGACAAGCCAGAACCTAGGCAGGACAACGGCGTGCCCCATAAGCGACGCACCGAACCACCCACACATGCGTCACAAGACCCATAAATATGCCTCTGCGTCATATCGCTCACCAGGGAATCCGTCGCGCCGGTGCGACACGCCCGGACCGACTCGCCGGCCGCCGACCGCGCACCGCGGACTAGCTGCCTACTGCTGGCGGGCGGCGAGTGGGCGCGCGGCGAGTGGGCGGTCGGCGAGCGGGCGGCGCGGCGACACGCCGGCGGGCTGCGGGTGGGTCGCATCGACGGTAGCGTGGACATCGTGCTTCCGGTCGCGCTCACCAGTCCCTTGTGGTGGGTGACGCGCTGGAGTTCCCGGCTGCTGACCAGCTTTGCCGTGGCGGTGGCGTTCTCGCTCGGTGGGTCGACCCTGCCCGACACCGTCGCACTCCCCGAGACCCTGCCGCCGATGGCGGCGCTCCCGGCTGCGGGTCCGCCCGGCGCCCCGGCTCTCGTGCCCGCGACGAGCACGGCGACCACCTGGGCGGGCCGGCCGGGCTACCTCGCCGGTGAGCTGCGGCAGCGGCAGACCGACGCTCTCGTTCCGGCCACTGTGGGCTCGCCGACCCACGACCGCAGCCTCGGCGACGTGCACCCGGTCCTCGCGCCGCCCGCAGGTCCGGCCGGTGCGCCTGCGGACCGGTCGGCCGCCGCGCCGGGTGTACCAACCGTGGCGGTGCCGGCCCTCGCCGGGCTCTCCCCGGCCGCTGCGGGGCCGCGCGCACCCCCCGGCTGAGCGCCGCGCCCAGCGCCGACCCGCGACCATCCCCGCCACGAACCTCACCGCCGCACCAGCCCGGCAACGGCCCGGCCCCGACGGCCGCGTCCCGCTCCGCGGCCGCGTGTGGACTCCTCTCTCGCAGCTGCCCCCGTGAGGTGCCGACCATGAACACCGTGCTCTACCAGTTCCTGATCGAGGTCCCGACCGCCGCCGCCATCTGGTCCGCCCTGCTCGTGCTCGCCCTGACCGTGCTCACCGTCCTCGTCGCCCGTCCCGAGCGGGAGCGCCCGACCGAGGATGCGCCCGCCGAGCCGCCGGCCGGCGACGCCGTCCTGGAAGTCGCCGACCTGCGCCGGTACGCCGACGAGGTCGCCGTCGCGGCGGCCGGCGCGGCGCAGACGGCTCGCCGTCGGCGGGAAGCCTGGCTGGCCGCTCAGGCGGAGGCCGACCGGGCCTGGACGGCGTACGACGAGGCGGAGGAGGCCGCCCGGCGCTTCGTCGGCGCCCGCGCGCTGCCGGCGCCGCGTACCCCGCGCACGCCCGCCGAGTACGCCGGCCGGGAGCGTTGGCTGCACCAGGCAGCGGTGGCCGCGCACTGGCGGGGTGAGCTGTCCCTGACCCAGCTGCGGGACGTCTTCGCGCATCGGGACGGCTGGGACCCGCGCCGGCACCCGGTTGAGCAGGAGGTGCTGCTGGCCCGGGCGGTCCGCGAGGGGCGCCGGGAGGCGTACCGGTCGGCCACCGAGCGGGAGCGGTCAGCGTGGCGGGACGCGGAGCTGGCCGCCGAGTCGGCGCGGGCGCTCGCCACCGAGGCGTACGCGGCGACCGAGCGGCTGCGGCCGGCCCGGGTGCCGGCCCGTCGGGCAACGGCGGTGGTGGCGCCGACGGCGACCGCGGCGCGCTGGCGGCCGGCCCGGGTGGGCTGACCGGGGCCGAATTGTTACCCAAAACTCGGTGAGCCGGGTCACGTCCACGCCGAACCGGTCATCCGGTAACAGCCGGTGACATCGACGCCGACGGTCCTCGGTGATTCTGGTAGCGACGTCCGATTGTCGCCCCATCGCGTCCGGATGGCGCACTGTCCCATCGAGCGACGCCAGTGCCGAAGTGCACCGGAAATTGCTCGCGCTGATCATGTTTAAGCAGTTCAGCGCGCTTGGCCGGGAGTGGACCCGCCAGTAATGTCGCCTCGGTCCGGTGCGGTTTCCGATCGCAAGAGGCGACGCCGCGTCGACCCGCTCAATCGTGAGATCACGAACCGGGGACCCACGCAGTTCTGGGGTGAATCCGCGGGCCACGGCCCGCGGTAGGGCGTTCTTCCCGCCCGAATCCGTCAGCTAACCCGGTAGGCGGTGTCGGAAGGAGTTCCCTTAGTGCAGTTCGACAACATTCCGCGGTTGTTCCCCCACCTCGGTAGCGGGGTGCCGTCGCCGGTCCGCTGCGCGGTCGCGCGCTGATCCCAGCATCCGCCTCGCCGTCCGGCATCGACCGGGCGGTCCCCCCGCCGAGCGGTCCCGCACCGAACCCGATCCCGCGCCTGGCCGACCGCCACGCGCCGATCCGGTGCGCCCGCCCCCGCTCCCGCACCGTGGAGGAACACTCGTGAAGCACCAGATGAAGCGGCAGTTGCGACGCCTCACCACCGAGCGCCCCTACCAGGTCGTCGCCGGCGCTGCCGCGGCCCTCGCGCTCGCCTCCGGGACCGCGGCCCTGGTCGCCGGCACCGACGACGCCCCCGTCCGGCAGCAGACCTCGGCCGCCGTGGCCGAGGCGGCCCCCCGCCTGAACGACGTCGCCACCCGCAGCGAGGTGCGCGTCGCCACCACCCCGTCGGCCAGCCCCTCGGCGAGCGCCTCGCCGTCGGCCAGCGCCGCCAAGGCCAAGGCCAAGGCGACGGCGGACCCGGACCTGACCCGTACCGCGGCGCCGAAGCCGCCGTCGTCGAAGGTCCTCAGCTACGACTACGAGGCCCAGACCACCTACTACAACTGCGGCCCGGCGGCGGTGCGCAACGCGCTCAGCGCGACCGGCATCGACCGCACCCAGGACGACCTGGCCGTCCAGCTCGGCACCACCGAGATGGGCACCAACTCGGCGGAGGACACCACCCGGGTGCTCAACGCCGTGGTGAAGGGCGACCCGTACCGGACCCGGATGTTCGAGGGCACCCCAAGCTCGGCGCAGATCGACCGGCTCCAGGCCGACGTGGTCAAGGCGATCACCGACAAGCGGGGCGTGGTGGCCAACGTGGCCGGCACCGCCACCGACGTCGACGGCGGCTGGCACTCCTTCCCCGGCGGCCACTACATCGCCGTGGTGGGCTACAAGAACGACGGTCGTACCGTCCGGATCGCCGACTCGGCCGACCCGAGCCTGCCGGCGTACTGGATCAGCACCGTGGACCTGGCGAACTGGATCGCCACCCGCGGCTACTCCGCCTGACCCGCGCCGTACTCCGGGCGCCGGCTCCCCTCGGGGGCCGGCGCCCGGCGTCGTTCCCGGGTCTCGCGGGCCGGTGCCCGTCGATGGCACACTGCGCCCCATGACCGACGGATCGGGTCCCCGGCGCGTTCTGGTGCTGCTGCACGGGATGGGCGCCACCGGCGACGTCTGGCTGCCCTGGGCGCCACTGCTGGAGCACCGCTGGCCGGGCCGCTGGCTCGCGCCGGACCTGGCCGGTCACGGCTGGTCGCCGCCGCTGCCCGGGTACTCCTTCACCGGCCTCGCCGGGCGGGTGGCCGCCGGGCTGGGCCCGGCCGGCGGGTCGGCGGACGGCCGGTCGGGGGAGCGCCTGGTGGTTCTCGGGCACTCGCTCGGCGGGGTGGTCGCGCTGGCGCTGGCCGCCCGGCACGCGGGCCTGCTGGTCGACGCCGTGGTCGGGCTCGGCATCAAGGCGGTCTGGTCGCCGGCCGAGCTGGCCAAGACGCGCGAGCTGGCCGAGCGGCCGGTGAGCTGGTTCGCCACCCGGGACGAGGCCGCCCGCCGCTACCTGCGGGTCGCCGGCCTCGGTGGGCTCTTCGCCCCGGACCACCCGGTGGTCCACGCCGGCCTGCGCGCCGAGGACGGCCGGTGGCGCCTGGCCATGGACCCGGCCGCCTTCGCGGTCGGCGCCCCGGACCTGCCGGGCCTGCTCGCCGGCACCGACGTCCCGGTGCTGCTGGCCCGCGGCGAGCACGACCCGATGGTCAGCGACGACCAGCTGGCGGCGCTCGGGGTCCCCGTGGTCACGCTGCCGGGCCTCGGGCACAACGCGCACGTGGAGGACCCGGCGGCGGTGCTGGCCCTGCTCGACCGCTACCTCTGACGAGACGCGGAACCGCGCCGCCCCCGAGGGGACGACGCGGTTCCGGCGTGCGCGGTGGCGCTACCGCTTGCTCTTCGCGAACTCGCCGTACGCCTTCAGCACCTCGTCGGTCGGGCCGTCCATCCGGATCACGCCGGACTCCAGCCAGATCGACCGCTCGCAGGTGTCCCGGATCGAGGCGAGCTGGTGGCTCACCAGGAACACCGTGCCGGCGCCCTCGCGCAGCTCGCGCACCCGCTGCTCGCTGCGCTTGCGGAAGCCCTCGTCGCCGGTGGCCAGCGCCTCGTCGATCAGCAGCACGTCGTGCTTCTTGGCCGCCGCGATGGCGAACCGCAGCCGGGCGGCCATGCCGGAGGAGTACGTCCGCATCGGCAGGCTGGCGAAGTCACCCCGCTCGTTGATCCCGGAGAACTCGATGATCTCCGGCGCCCGGCGGGCCACCTCCTCCGGCGACATGCCCATCGCCAGGCAGCCCAGCGTGACGTTGCGCTCGCCGGAGAGGTCGTTGAGCAGCGCGGCGTTGACCCCGAGCAGGGACGGCTGGCCCTGGGTGTAGACCGCGCCCCCGTTGACCGGGAGCAGGCCGGCGATCGCCCGCAGGATGGTCGACTTGCCGGAGCCGTTGCTGCCGATCAGCCCGACCGCCTCGCCCCGGTACGCGGTGAAGGAGACCCCCTTGACCGCGTGCACCTCCTGGATGTTCGGCGCGTTGGTGCGCTTGACCAGCCGGCGGAACGCCGCCACCGGGCTGGTGCCGCCGGTGGCGCCCTTGTGCACCCGGTAGATCACATGGGCGTCGTCCACCACCACGGTGGGGATCCGCTCCTCGACCCGGGGCAGCGTCACGGTCGCCTCGTTGGACATCTTGAACTGATCAACCACGACCGTACTCCTGTTCGCCGCGCCAGAAGTAGAGGTAACCGCCCACGCCGGCCACGATCGCCCAGCCCACCGCCGCCAGCCAGAGCTGGGTCAGCGACTCGTTGAGCAGCGGAGCCTGCTCCAGCAGCGCGTACCGGCCCAGCTCGATGTAGACCAGCATGGGGTTGTACTGGGCCAGGGTGGCCGCCCAGCCGGGCAGCTTCTCGAAGAGCGTGACGCTGTAGACCACGCCGGAGGCGTACATCCAGGTGCGCATCAGGAACGGGATGACCTGCCGCAGGTCGGTGGCGCGCGCGCCCAGCCGGGCGACGGTCAGCACGGCCCCGGCGTTGAACACCGCCTGCAGCAGCAGGGCCGGGATCAGCATCAGCCACTCGAAGGTGATCGGCTCGCCGGTGACCAGCACGATGCCGATCAGCACCAGCATCGAGGCCAGCAGCTCCTGGAACTGGGTCACCACGATCGCCAGCGGCAGGCTGGCCCGGGGGAAGTGCAGCGCCCGGATCAGGCCCAGGTTGCCGCTGATCGCCGAGGTGCCGGCCTGCACCGCGCTCTGAGTGAAGTTGAAGATGAACAACCCGGTGGTCAGGTACGCGATGAAGTTCGGGATGCTCGTCTGCTCGAGCACCACCCCGAAGATCACCCAGTAGACCGCGGCGTTGGTCAGCGGAGTGAGCACCTGCCACAGCTGACCCAGCCGGGCGTTGCTGAACGAGGCGACCAGCTTGGCGTTGGCGTACGCGGCGATGAAGTGCCGGTAGGCCCACAGTTGGCGGCTGTACTCGGCGACCGAGGGGCGCTCGCCGGCGACCCGCAGTCCGTGCCGAGCGGCCAGCTGCGCCTGGGTCAGGCCCGTTTCAGGGTCGACCAGCGCGGTGGTGGCCATGTGAAGGGCGCTCCGATCTCTTGTGTCGACGGGATCGCGCGACGACGGGATCTTCGCTGGTGAGCTGCGGGGGAGGGCCGCCTCGTCGCTGCGTGGACGGTAGTCCAAAACACGTCGGGACGCAACCGTACCGTCGTTGCGCTACATTGGCCCACGTGACAGGTGCGAAGAGCCCCCGATGAGCAGCGAGAAGAGGCGTACGCCGGCCGGCGCCGCGGTGCTGCGGGGCGACATCACCAGGGCCATCCGGCAAGCGTTGATGCAGGAGCTGGCCGCGGTCGGCTACGGCCGCCTCTCCATCGAGGCGGTCGCCCGCCGGGCCGGGGTCAGCAAGACGGCGATCTACCGGCGGTGGAGCTCGAAGCTCGACCTGGTGCTGGAGACCGTGGTGGCCGCCGCCGGCAACAAGTTGCCCGCGCTCGACACCGGCAGCCTCCGCGGCGACCTCGCGCTGCTGTTCCAGGTGGTGGCGGTCGCGCTGGGCCACCCGCTGGCCTCGCAGATCATCCCCGACCTGCTCGCCGAGGCGGCCCGCAACCCCACCATCGACCAGACCCTCCAGCAACTGCTCCGCGCCAAGCAGCAGGAGATCTGCGGGCGGTTGATCAGTCGGGCTGTCGAGCGCGGGGAGCTGCCGGTGGGCACCGACCCGGACGCCGCCGTCGACCTCATCCTCGGCCCGCTCTACTGGCGGCTCGCGATCGCCCGCGCCGCGCTCACCCCCAGCTACCTCGACACCCTGGTCGGCTCGGTGGTCGCCGGGTTGACCGCCGACGCGGCGACCGCCCGGCCGCACGAGGTGCCGCTACCGCGCTGACCGCCGGCTCGGGCCGTGGGGTCGCCGGTCCCACCGCCGACCGCCGGGCCCGCTCAGCCGAGCAGCTCCGCCACCGCGTCGGCGGCCGGAACGTCCACCGGCAGCGCCCGCGCCTCGGTCACCGCCGTCACCGGCAGCGGTCCGTACAGGTGGGGGAAGAGCGCGCCCCCGCGGGACGGCTCCCAGCGCAGCTCCGCGCCGAGCGCGGCCGGGTCGACCGTGAGCAGGGTCAGCCCGGTGGCGCCGCCGAAGTGCCGCCGGGCCGTCTCCACCACCTGATCGCCCGCCGACAGGTGGATGAACCCGTCCTGCCGGTCCACGGCCGAGCCGGCGATGTGCCCCACGGCCTCGGCCTGCTCCCACTCACTGGTCGGCAGCAGCTTGTAGATCATGAGGGCAGCTTACGGCCCGCCGCCGCGTCCCCACCGTTTCCCCGGTACCGCCGGACCGGTCGCTTCTGCCACCATTCGCTCGTCATCCGTACGACGAATGGGGGTCACCCGGTGCGCATCCTGCTGGTCGAGGACGACCGACGGGTGGCCGGCGCCCTCACCTCGGCGCTGACCCGGCGCGGGTACGAGGTCGAGCACGCCGCCACCGTCGCCGCCGCCCTCTCCGCCGCCCCCTGCGACCTGGTCCTGCTCGACCTGACCCTGCCCGACGGCGACGGCACCGAGGTCTGCCGCGAGCTGCGCCGGCGCAGCAGCCAGCTCGGCATCATCGCGGTGACCGCCCGGGGCGAGGAGCGCGACCGGGTGCTCGGCCTGCGCCTCGGCGCCGACGACTACGTGGTGAAGCCCTTCTCGATGGTGGAGCTCCAGGCCCGGATCGAGGCGGTGCTGCGCCGCGCCGCGCACGCGGTGCCCGAGCGGGACCTGATCGAGGCCGGCACGGTCCGCATCGACGTGGCCGGCCGGACGGTGAGCGTCGCCGGCCGCCCGGTGGCGCTGACCCGCAAGGAGTTCGACATTCTGCTCTCGCTGGCCCGCCAGCCCGGCGTGGCGGTGCCCCGGGACCGGATCCTGCTCGACGTCTGGGGGACGACCTGGGCCGACCGGCACACCGTCGAGGTGCACGTGGGGTCGCTGCGCGGCAAGCTCGGCGAACCCCGGCTGGTGGAGACTGTCCGCGGGGTCGGCTACCGGCTCCGCGGCGAGTGAGGGGCACCAGGTGCGTCGTCGACTCGTCATCAGCTACCTGCTGCTGATGGTGCTGGTGCTCATGGCGCTGGAGACCCCGCTGGCGTTCACCCTGGCCTCCCGGGAGACCGACCGGATCCGCGCCGACCGGCTGGCCGACGCGACCCGGTTCGCCTCGCTGGCCGGGCCGGCGCTGCGCGAGGGGGTGCCCGGTCCGCTCGACGGCGAGCTGAACAGCTACGACCAGCTCTACGGCATCGGCGCGGCGGTGGTCGACCGGGACGGCCGCACGGTCGTGGTCTCACCCAGCTGGAACCGGGTCGGTGAGACCGGGGCGCTGGACACCGCGCTGGCCGGGCAGCAGTTCAGCGCGCCCGAGTCGGTCTGGCCGTGGGTGGACGGCCCGCTGGTGGTCGCGGTGCCCATCAACGACGGGGGTGAGGTGCTCGGCGCGGTGGTCACCGCCACCCCGGTCGGCCCGCTGCGGCGTACCGTCACCGCCTGGTGGCTGCTGCTGGCCGGGATCGGCCTGCTCGCCGTGCTGGCCTGCGTCTCGACCGCGTTCGGGTTGGCCGGCTGGGTGCTGCGCCCGGTGACCGAGCTGGACGCGGTGACCCACGAGATCGCCGAGGGGGACCGGAGCGCTCGGGTGCAGCACCGGCTGGGGCCGCCCGAGCTGCGCCGCCTCGCGGTCAGCTTCAACAACATGGCCGACGCGGTTTCCGACGTGATGGACCGCCAGCGCGCCTTCGTCGCGCACGCCAGTCACCAGCTGCGCAACCCGCTGACCGCGCTGCGGCTGCGGGTCGAGGAGCTGGGGCCCAGCCTCACCGACCCGGAGGGTCGGGTCGAGCACCAGTTGGCGCTGGAGGAGACCGACCGGCTGGCGCAGGTGCTGGACGCCCTGCTCACCCTGGCCCGGGCCGAGCGGGAGGAGAACCAGCGGGTGACCGTGGACGCGGTGGCGGTGGCCGCGTCCCGGGTGGCGGCGTGGCGTCCGCTGGCCCGGCACCGGTCGGTCACGCTGCGCCTGGAGGCCGGCGGACCGGCGTACGCGCGGACCGTGCCGACCGCGGTGGACCAGGCCCTGGACGCGCTGATCGACAACGCGGTGAAGTTCAGCGGGGACTCCGGGGCGGTCACGGTGCGGGTCGGCGCCGCCGACGGCGGGACGGTGCTGGAGGTGCGCGACACCGGGCCGGGCATGACCCCGGGTCAGCTCGACCAGGCCACCGAACGGTTCTGGCGGGCGCCGGACGTGCAGAACATCGACGGCGCCGGGCTGGGGCTGACCATCGTCGCAGTGCTGGTCGACGCCTCGGACGGCCGGCTCACCATGCGACCCGGCGAGCCGGGCGGCCTGGTCGCCGAGCTGTGGTTCCCGACGCCGGACGACGCCGGCCGGGAAGCCGGGCAGCGGACCGTCGAGCCGGCCGACGGGGCGATGGCGCCGCAGCGCGCGGCCCTCACGGCGGGGTCCGTGGCCGACCGGACGGACACCGACGCACCCCCGGCCGACGTGCCGGCTGCCGGAGGGTGAGCGGTCAGGGTTTCGCCGACCGGTACCAGTCCGCGGCACCCGGGTGCAGTGGCAGCGGGGTGGTGACGATCGCCGAGCGGGGACTCATCCGGCCCGCCGCCGGATGCGCGGCGGCCAGCTCCGCCCGACGCTCCATCAGCAGCCGGGTCACCTCCCGCACCAACGGCTCCGGCAGGTCGGCGCCGACGATCAGGTAGTTCGGGTTGGCCACCGTGGTCACCGGCTCCACGCCGTAGACGGAGCGCGGGATGTCCCGTCCCACGTACACCTCGCTGTAGCCGCGGCGCAGCGGCTCGGTCCAGTCACCGAGGTCGACCATCCGGGTGGCCGACCGCGCGGCCAGTTCGGCCACCCCGCGCACCGGCAGGCCGCCGGAGAAGAAGAAGGCGTCGATCCGGCCGGCCCGCAGCGCGGCCACCGAGTCGTCCAGGCCGAGGTGCTCCTGGCGTACCCGGTCGCCGTCGAGCCGGGCGACCTGCAGCAACCGGGTCGCGGTCACCTCGGTGCCGGAGCCGGCGGCACCCACCGAGACCCGCCGGCCGGCCAGGTCGGCGACGGTACGGACCGGGCCGCCCGCCGTGGTGACCAGGTGCAGCAGGTCGTCGTAGACCCGGGCCACCGCCAGCACCTTCGGCCCGCCGGCCGGCGCGCTGTCCAGCACGTCGGCCTGGGTGAAGCCCAGCTCGGCCGCGCCGGAGCCGACCAGCCGGACGTTCTCGGCCGACGCGGCGGTGACCACCACGCTGGCCCGTACGTCGGGCAGCTCCCGATTGAGGATCGCGGCCAGGGATCGGCCGAAGGCGTAGTAGACGGCGGTGGGACTGCCGGTGGCGATCCGGATCTGCACCGGCTCGGACCGGGTGTCCCGGCAGGCCGCGAGCCCGGTCGAGGCGGCGACCAACACCATCAGCAACGCCGCGCCGGCGGCGGAACGCCGCAGGGTGGGGGCGGACCAGCAACGGCTCACGCGCTGCACTCTGCGCCGTGCACCGTCCCGGACGCAAGCCCGACCGGTCGCGGTTCAGCCGGCCGTCGGGCGGGGTGGGGCCAGGGCCGCGCGTTCGATGATCCGCAACCGGTCCGGGCCGTCGGAGACGCTCACCACGAAGCAGCCCGCGCCCGGGCGCAGCAGCGCCGGCACGTCCAGCAGCGCCGCGCTGCGGACCAGGACGGCGGCCAGCTCCCGGTCGGTCAGCCGGATCCCCAGGATGTGCCGGCGCACGTGCCGTCCACCTGCCAGCAGCGCCGACCGCCACGCCGCCGCGGCCAGCCGGGAACGCCAGGCCGCCCGCGCGGTCGAGGCGCCCGGCACCGGCGCACCGAGCAGCTCCTGGCGCCCCTGCCGCCAGCCCGACGCGCGCAGCGCCGCGTACGTGGCGAGGTGCTCCGGCGGCACGTGCAGCCGGTGCAGCTCGTAGCGGCGGCGCAGGCCACCACCGGTCACCTCGTGCTCCACCGGGACGTCGAGCCGGTCGAGCAGTTGGCGCATCCGCAGCGCCGCGTCCTCCCGGTTGAACTCCGCCACCCCCCGGTACGGCTCGACCCGGCCGCGTGCGGTCACCGCCGGGGGCGGCGTGCACCGCACCAGGCAGGCCACCTCGAACGCGTCGGCGACGGTCAGTCGCAGCAGGGGTGGGGGCGGGGCCACGCGGGGCCGGTCGAGCAGGGGGGTGTCGGAAGCCATCGGTCCGCTCCTCCTCGGCGTCGGTGCCCCCATACCGTGACCCGCCGGTCGTCCGCGTTCCAGCCATCGGGCCGAGCCTTGAGCAAATCTTGCGGCTCGCCTAGAGCTCGGACACCACCACGTCGAGCTGGCGGGGCCGCCCGGCCGCCGTCGGCTGCTCCTCGACCGGGTACGACAGGTCCCGCAGGGCGGCGACCAGACCGGCGGCCGTGCGCGGCCGGGCCCCGGCGATCAGCAGGTCCCGGACCAGCCGTCCCTTGGTGGCCTTGTTGAAGTGGCTGACCACGGTCCGGACCGGCCCGTCACCGGCGTCGCGCTCGTGCAGTACCCGGACGGTCACCGTCCGGGCGGCCGCCTCGCCACGCGGCGTCCAGGTCGCCGCGTACGCGCCGGAGCGCAGGTCCAGCACCGGCCTGTCGCCGGCCGCCGCCGCCATCGCTGCCGCGAGGTGACCCCGCCAGTACGCCGACAGCGCCCCGACCCCGGGCAGCTTCCCGCCGATCGGGCACCGGTAGGGCGGGATCCGGTCGGTGAGGCGTACCGCGCCCCAGAGGCCGGAACTGATCAGCACCGACCGGCGTGCCGCCCGCAGCGCGGTCGCCGGC
This sequence comes from Micromonospora sp. BS32, assembly GCF_059089345.1. NCBI lineage: Bacteria > Bacillati > Actinomycetota > Actinomycetes > Micromonosporales > Micromonosporaceae > Micromonospora > Micromonospora sp. BS32. The sequence goes on along the minus strand of NZ_JBSSHR010000008.1, from coordinate 234,545 downwards.
AGCGAGGCCAGGTCGAGCGCCTCGTAGAGCACCCCGGTGTAGATCTGGCCGGCCGGTGCGGTGGCGGCCCGCTCCAGCCGGGCGTTGCGGGCCAGCTCGCCGCGCTGGCCGGCACTGAGCCCGAGGGCGGCCAGTGCCGCCGCCTCGTCGCCGGTGGAACTGAGCGTCGTCAGCGCGGCGAGCACCTCCTGCCGGGCCGGGGTCAGCTCGGGCAGGGAGAGCTTCGACAGGTCCAGCCGGCGGCCGGTGCCGACGTCGGCCTTGCCCTCGGAGGGCGGGAGCAGGATGAGCACGCCGAGCAGCGTACGGCGGCGGCGTCCTACCGCCAGGGCCGCACGGCGGCCGGCGGGTGGTACACGCGATATCCGGCGACCTCGACCACCGTGGCGGCGTCCGCGCCGTCGCCGAGCAGCCGGCGCAGTCGACGCTCGGCGGGGGAGTCGACCGGCAGCACGTACCCGGGTCGCGCGGCTGAACCGACCTGCCGCCAGTACGGCCGGTACCGGTTCTGCCCCGGGCTCAGGTCGCCGTCGAGCACCGCGCAGACGACGTCCTCGGCGGTGTTGAAGGTCAGCCGGTTGCAGGTCCAGTAGTCGCCGTACACCTCGCGCAGCCCGGTGCGGCGGACCGCGTCGGCCAGTTCCCGGGCCTGCCGCTCGTCGGCCCGGGGCGCGTCGAGGGAGGTGAGGAAGAGCCCGGTGGCCACCACCGCGCTGGCGGTGAGCCCGGCCAGCACGGCGGTCGCGGTGGCCCCGGCCAACCGGCCCGCCGCGCCGACCGGGCCCCGCCAGCAGGCCACCGCCGCCTGCCAGAGCGGCCAGAGCGCGGCGGGCAGGGAGAGCTGGAGCACCGACAGGTAGCGGGCGCTGGACAGCGGGTCGGTCGCGGCGAGCGGGCTGCGGACGTACGACAGCAGGGTCAGTGCCGCGCCGGCGACCAGGGCGAGCTGGGCGACCGGCCGGACCCGGACGGCGGTCGGCGCCCCGGCGGTCCGGCGGTACCCGACCAGCGCGAGCGCCGCGGCCGCCGCCAGCAGGAACGGGTACAGCAGGCCGAACCACTCCTGCCACCGGGCGCAGCCGGTGACCGGGCAGAGCCCGGTGGCCAGCGGCACTCCCTCCAGCAGCCCGCCGCGCAGCCGGTCGGACCAGGGCGGTGGTGTCCCCGCCGTCGCGGTGATCTGCCGGAACACCGACAGCGAGTCCTGCCCCGGGGGCGCGACCAGGTTGTCCCACAGCATCGGCGACACCCCGACCACGAACCCGGCCAGCAGCAGCGCGCCGGACCAGCCGAGCAGTTCCCGCCGGGTCGCGTAGACCAGCAGCAGGCCGGCCACCGCCAGGTACGGCACGATCAGCCAGTCCGACCAGAGCGCCAGGCCGGCAAGCAGCCCGGCCGCCCCCACCGCGGCCCGCCGGTGGGTCACCCGACGCTGCGCCAGCCCCACCGCGACCAGCAGCACCGCCAGCACCGCCGGTTTCACCTCGGGCCGGCCGCCGACCACGGTGAGCTGGTCGCGCACCACCCGTTCCGTGCCGAGCACCAGCAGGCCCACCGTGAAGGTGGCGAACCAGGGGGAGAAGATTCGGCGGCTGAGCCGGTACGACAGCCAGAGGAACAGCGCGTAGAGGGCGACCAGCGGCAGTCGCAGCACCGGCCAGCCGGGCCCGGCGAGCGCCACCAGCGGCGCCGCCAGGTACGACTCGACCATGCCCATGTAGTGCTGGCCGTAGAGGAAGACCGGATGCCCGCGACCGGTGGCGATGTGCAGCGCGGCCAGGCCGAAGGTGGCCTCGTCGCTGTTGCCGCCGGGAACGGTCATCAGGGTCAGGACCAGCCGGTAGGCCACCCCGACCACCCCGAGCAGGAGCGCGACCAGAGCCGGCCGGTCGAGCCGCGGACGCCACGCCCGGTGCTGCGGTACAGGTGTCGACACGACCAACGCCCCCGTCGTCGTCCCGACCGGAGTGTTTCACGCTCCCTGGCCGGACGGGGTCGATCCGCCCAGCCGGCCGCGCCTCGCCTGGCCGGCTCCGCCGACCTGTGGCAGGGTTGCCGTGTGCCACCCACTCCCGCTGGCCAGCTGGCCGTACCCAACCTGCACCGGGCCGCGCGACTCGAGGACGCCGTGCACCAACTGGTGGAGCGTCGGCTCCGGCGCACCGGGTGGCAGATGAACATCGTCGCGTACGCCGGGTACGGCGCGCCGGGGTGGGCGCGGGTGATGTGCCGGGTGCTGCTCGGCCGGCCGGACACCCGGCAGCGGGGCCGGCTGGACAAGGTCCGCGGCTGGCGCAGCTTCACCACGCTGCCCGCGAAGCACGTCACGGTGTCGATCGAGGCGGGCGGTGCGACCCACGAGGCCCGCGCCGACCGCAGCGGCTTCGTCGACACCGTCATCGAGGCGGACCTCACCCCCGGCTGGGCCTCGGTACGCCTCAGCGTCGCCGACGCGGAGCCGGTCGAGGCGCTGGTGCGTGTGATCGACCCGGAGGTCCGGTTCGGCATCCTCTCCGACATCGACGACACGGTCATGGTGACCGCGCTGCCCCGACCGTTGCTGGCCGCCTGGAACACCTTCGTCCTCGACGAGCACGCCCGGGCCGCGGTGCCCGGGATGGCGGTGCTCTACGAGCGGCTGGTCACCGCGCACCCCGGGGCGCCGGTCTTCTACCTCTCCACCGGGGCGTGGAACGTCGCGCCGACCCTCACCCGCTTCCTCTCCCGGCACCTCTACCCGGCCGGGCCGCTGCTGCTCACCGACTGGGGCCCGACCGCCGACCGCTGGTTCCGCAGCGGCCGGGAGCACAAGCGGGCCACCCTGGCCCGGCTGGCCCAGGAGTTTCCCGAGGTGCGCTGGCTGCTGATCGGCGACGACGGGCAGCACGACCAGGAGATCTACCGGGAGTTCGCGGCCGCCCACCCGGACAACGTCGCCGGGGTGGCGATCCGCCGGCTCTCGCCGACCCAGTCGGTCCTCGCCGGCAGCCTGCCTGCCCCGCAGGGGGACCGCGCGTCGTCCGGGCCGGTGGGACAGAAGTGGCTCTCCGCGCCGGACGGCGCCGGGCTCTGGAAGCTGCTGCGGGACGCGGGCCTGGTCTGACGTACGTCCCGACCGGCGCGCGCCCCGCGCAGCGTCAGTCGGTCGTCGAACTGGTCACCGTGCCGGAACCGATCATGCCGCCCCCCGCCGAGTCGCCGGCCACGGCGTCGCCGTCGGCCATGCCGGCGTCAGCACCCTGCGGGTTCTGGTCGGCACCCTGCGGGTCCTGGTCGGCGCCTGGGGCGTTCCCGCAGCCCGGCACGCTCGGGTCGGCGACCCGGTAGACAGCGCCCGCGCCGCCGGCCCCGTTCCGGGCCGCGCCCTGTTCCTGTGCCGCGCCCTGTTCCTGGCCTTGGGCCGCGCCCTGTTCCTGTGCCGCGCCTGGGTTCTGGCCCGCGCCCTGTTCCTGTGCCGCCGCCTGTTCCTGGCCCTGGTTGGCGTTCTGTCCCTGGCCCGCGCCCTGGTTCTGGCCCGCGTTCTCCCCCTGGGCGGCCTGTTCGCGCGCCGCCTGGCGGGCCGCCCGTACCTGCTGGGCGATCGCGCGCAGCTGCTGGATGCGCGCGCGGATCTGCTGGATCCGCTTGGCGACCCGGCCCCCGGCGTTCCCCGCCTGAGCCGCGTCGCCCGCCTGCGGGCCGCCCGCGGCCTGCTCGTTGCCGCCAGCCTGCTGGCCGAGGCCCTGCCCGCCATCGGCCGCCTGCGCGGCGCCGGCTTGCTGTCCGGCTCCGGCCTGTTGTCCGGCCTGCTGTGCCGCGGCGGCCTCCTGGCGCGCGGCCCGGGCGGCCTGCACGGCCTGCACGATCCCGGCGATCTGCCCGATCAGGCCGCCCACGGCGTCGATGACGCCGGCCGTCCGCCCGGCACCCCCGCCCGCTGCTCCACCGCCGGCTGCCGCACCGCCCGCAGCTCCACCGCCCGCTGCCGCACCGCCCTGGGCCTGCTGGGCGCCGCGCACGATGCCCTGGATGCCGCCGAAGATGCCGCCGAGCCGCTTGACCCGGGCCTCGGTGACCTGCGGGTCGGTCAGCTCGCCGGCCCGCTCGCCGGTCATCTGCTCGGTGACCGCCCAGGCCTCGTCCAACCGGGTGGTCATCGCGACCTCCCAGGGGACCAGTGGGCAGTCAGCGCCCGCCGCCACCACGTCGCCGTCGCAGCCGGCCGCGGACCGGTACTGCTGGAGCTGGTCGACCAACGCCTGCCGATTGACGATCCGGGCCGCCGAGTTGGCGTCCGGATTCTGCCGCTGCGCGGCGATGAATGTCAGGTTGTTCCGTAGGGCGGTGTCCAGGCCCTGGCAGTTCTCGGCCGCCTGGCCCGTTCCGGTGGCGACCGCGAACGTCGCACCGGCGGTCACCGCGAGTGCCACGCCACCGGCGATCTTCCGCTGACGGGACGAGCCCGTCACCCGGTGCCTTCTTGTCGTACCCCTGCTCCACGCCATCGACGCGCCTCCGACTCGTTAGTCACGGGTGTCCGGCATCCGAACAGCGGTACGGGGGAACGGCACGGCGGGTTCAGCCCTACCCGGGGTGCGGGCGGAAAGTTCAACGGTGGGTGAGCGGTTCCCGCCATGACGGCCACGCTGCGTAGTAGCCACCCCCCGATAGGGGGCGAGAGCGGTATGACGCTCCGTCATATTTATGACGGAGCGTCATACCGCTCTCGACAGAATTGCCGTCCCGGCTGCGACACGCCGACAGCTCGGTCGGGGGTGCCGTCCGGCCGCCGCGACACATCGACGGGTCGGGCTGACGGTGCCGTCCCGGCCGCCGCGACACGCCGCCCGGTCAGTCCCGGCGGAGCCAGAGCACGCCGAGCGGCGGCACCCGCAGCGCCGCCGAGGCCGGCATCCCGTGCCAGGGCACGTCCTGGGCGTGTACCGCGCCGAGGTTGCCCACCCCCGACCCGCCGTAGTGGTGCGCGTCGGTGTTGATCACCTCGGTCCAGGTGCCGCCGGCCGGCAGGCCGACCCGGTAGTCCTCCAGTGGCAGGGCGGAGAAGTTCGCCACGCAGACCAGCGTCGCGCCGTCCGGGGCGATCCGGACGAACGAGACGGCGTTGTTGGCGACGTCGTCCCCGGCGATCCAGCGGAAGCCCGCCGGGTCGGTGTCCTGGGCCCAGAGCGCCGGGGTGCCCCGGTAGACGGCGTTGAGGTCCCCGACCAGCCGTTGCACGCCGGCCCGGGCCGGGTCGTGCGTCAGGTACCAGTCGAGGCCGCGCTCCTCGCTCCACTCCCGGTCGTCGGCCAGCTCGCAGCCCATGAAGAGCAGCTGCTTGCCGGGATGCGCCCACATGTACGCCAGCAGCGCCCGCACGTTGGCCAGCCGCTGCCAGGTGTCGCCGGGCATCTTGCCGGCGAGGGACCCCTTGCCGTGCACCACCTCGTCGTGGCTGATCGGCAGCACGTAGTTCTCGCTCCAGGCGTACGCCAGGGAGAAGGTGAGCTGGTGGTGGTGGTGCTGCCGGTAGACCGGGTCCTTCGAGGTGTAGAGCAGAGTGTCGTGCATCCAGCCCATGTTCCACTTGAAGCCGAAGCCGAGCCCGCCCTCGGCGGTGGGCCGGGTTACCCCGGGCCAGGCGGTGGACTCCTCGGCGATCATCACCACGCCGGCGTGCCGCTTGTAGACGGTGGCGTTGACCTCCTGCATGAAGGCGATCGCCTCCAGGTTCTCCCGGCCGCCGTACTGGTTGGGCACCCACTGCCCCTCCTGGCGGGAGTAGTCCAGGTAGAGCATCGAGGCGACCGCGTCCACCCGCAGCCCGTCGACGTGGAACTCCTCGCACCAGTAGAGCGCGTTGGCGACCAGGAAGTTGCGCACCTCGCGGCGGCCGAAGTCGAAGACGTACGTGCCCCAGTCGGGGTGTTCGCCCCGACGCGGGTCGGGGTGCTCGTAGAGCGGGGTGCCGTCGAACCGGGCCAGCGCCCACTCGTCCTTGGGGAAGTGCGCCGGCACCCAGTCCAGGATCACCCCGATGCCGGCCGAGTGCAGCCGGTCCACCAGGTAGCGGAAGTCGTCCGGGTCGCCGAACCGGGACGTCGGGGCGTAGTAGCCGGTGACCTGGTAGCCCCAGGAGCCGCCGAACGGGTGCTCCATCACCGGCAGGAACTCGACGTGGGTGAAGCCCAGCTCGGTCACGTACGCGGTCAGCTGCTCGGCCAGCTCCCGGTAGCTCAGCCCCGGCCGCCACGAGCCGAGGTGCACCTCGTAGACGCTCATCGGCTCCTGGTGCGGCCGCCGCTGGGCCCGCCGCTCCAGCCAGCTGGCGTCGGACCACTCGTACCTCGAGTGGTGCACCACCGAGGCGGTGGCCGGCGCGGTCTCGGCGTAGCTGGCGAGCGGGTCGGCCTTGTCCCGCCACTGCCCGTCGGCGCCGAGGATCCGGTACTTGTAGCGGGCGCCGACGCGCGCGTCGGGCACGAAGATCTCCCACACCCCGCTGGAGCCGAGGCAGCGCATCGGCCAGCCGTCGTCCGGGCCCCAGCCGGTGAAGTCACCGATCACCCGCACGCCGCGGGCGTTGGGCGCCCAGACCGAGAACGCCACGCCCTCGTCGAAGACCCGCGCGCCGAGCGCCTCCCAGAGCTGCTCGTGGCGCCCCTCGCCGATCAGATGCAGGTCCAGCTCGCCGATGGTCGGCGGGTAGCGGTACGGGTCGTCGCTGGTCCGCCCGTCGGCCTCGATCCGGTAGCCGAGCACGGTGCCCTCGACCCGGGTCTCGAAGACGCCGGCGTCGTGCACCCGCTTCATCGGGTGCCGCTCTCCGTCGATCAGCAGCGTCACGTCGCCGGCGCCCCGCCGCATCGCGCGGATCGTGGTCCACCCCTCGGCGGGGTGCGCGCCGAGCAGCGCGTGCGGGTCGTGCGTCGCGCCGGCGATCAGCTGGTCCATCGGGCGTCGTCCTTCTCGGCCGGTACGGTCGGGGCGGTGCCGCCGGAGAGGTCGGCGGGTACGTCTTGGACGGTCAGCTCAGGCGCGGCCGGGACTGCGGTCTCCGGGACGGCCGGCTCCGGGAGCGCCGGCTCCGGGACGGCCGGGGGAGCCGGCCGCCGCACCGTGAGCACGTGTGCGGGTTGAAGGTACGGGTCGAGGCGGACGGCGTTGCGCTGTCCCCACTCGTAGCTCGTCCCGGTCAGCTCATCGTGCACGGTGAACCGCTCGTGCCAGTCGAAGCCCAACGCCGGCATGTCCAGCGTGGTGTTGCCCCACTGCACGGTGCGCGGGTCGAACGAGCAGACCACGATGACCGTGTTGCCGGTCTCCGGGTCGTGTTTGGACCAGCAGAGCAGCGCCGGGTTGTCGATGTCGTGGAAGCGCAGGTTGCGCAGCTGGTGCAGGGCCGGGTTCTCGGCGCGTACCCGGTTGAGGGTGGTGATGAACGGCGCGAGCGAGCGGCCCTGCGCCTGGGCGCCGGCCCAGTCCCGGGGGCGCAGCTCGTACTTCTCGTTGTCGAGGTACTCCTCGGCGCCGGGGCGGGCCAGGTGCTCGAAGAGCTCGTAGCCGGCGTACATGCCCCAGGAGGGGGAGAGCAGCGCGGCCAGCACCGCCCGGATCTTGAACATCGGCGGCCCGCCGTGCTGGAGCGAGTCGTGCAGGATGTCGGGCGTGTTGGGCCAGAAGTTGGGCCGCATGTAGTCGGCCGCCGCGACCAGCTCCTCGCAGTAGGCGCGCATCTCGGCCGCCGTCGTGCGCCAGGTGAAGTAGGTGTACGACTGGGTGAAGCCGATCTTGCCGAGCCCGTGCATGATCGCCGGCCGGGTGAACGCCTCGGCGAGGAAGAGCACGTCCGGGTCGACCTTCTTGACCTCGCCGATCAGCCAGTGCCAGAAGTCGAACGGCTTGGTGTGCGGGTTGTCGACCCGGAAGATCCGGATGCCCTCGCCGACCCAGTGCAGCACCACCCGCAGCACCTCGGCCCGGATGCCCTCCGGGTCGTTGTCGAAGTTCAGCGGGTAGATGTCCTGGTACTTCTTCGGCGGGTTCTCCGCGTACGCGATGCTGCCGTCGGCCCGGGTGGTGAACCACTCCGGGTGCTCGGTGACCCAGGGGTGGTCCGGCGCGCACTGCAACGCGAGGTCCAGCGCCACCTCGAGGCCCTGCTCGGCGGCGGCGGCGACGAAGTCGCGGAAGTCCTCCGGCGTACCCAGGTCGGGGTGGATCGCGTCGTGGCCGCCCTCGGCGGCGCCGATCGCCCACGGCGAGCCGACGTCGTCGGGCCCGGCGGTCAGCGCGTTGTTCGGGCCCTTGCGGTTGACCCGACCGATCGGGTGGATCGGCGGCAGGTAGAGCACGTCGAAGCCCATCGCGGCGACGCCGGGCAGCCGGTCCATCGCGGTGACGAAGGTGCCCGACCGGGCCGGGGCGTCGACAGTGGCCGGGATCGCCCCCTCCGAGCGGGGGAAGAACTCGTACCAGGCGGAGAAGAGCGCCCGGGGGCGATCCACCCAGAGCCGGTGCTCCTCGCCGGTGGTGACCAGCTCCCGCACCGGGTGCTCCCAGAGCAGGTCGGCCAGCTCCAGCGCCGGGGCGACCCGCCGGTGCAGGTCGACCTTCTCCTCGCCCAGCGCGGCCACCGCGGCCTGCACCCGGGGGACGTCGGCGGCCGGCACCAGCTCGACCGCCGCCGTCAGCACCCGGACGCCCTCGGCCAGGTCGTTGGCCAGGTCCTCCGGGCCCTGCCCGGCGGCGATCTTCTTGGTCACGGCGTTCTGCCAGGTCAGGTAGGGATCCTGGAACGCCTCGACGGTGAAGACCCACTCGCCCACCGCGTCCGGCCGAATCGTGGCGTACCAGCGGTCCTGGCCCGGCTCGCCCGGGCGCATCCGGGTGAACGGCCGCGCCGCGCCGTCGGGGCCGAGCCAGACCACGTTGCAGCCCAGCGCGTCGTGGCCTTCCCGGTAGGCGCGCGCCGACACCGGCACCACCTCGTCGACCACCGCCTTGGCCGGGTAGCGACCGCAGGCGACGACGGGGGAGACGTCTTCGATCGGGAACCGTCCGCTCACATCGCCAACCTACTGTGCGAGATCGGTTCGCGCTCGGCTCAGCCCGCCGCGCCCACCGACCGGTAGACCTCGGTCGTGCGTGCCGCGATGGCGTCCCAGGAGAAGTGCTCCACCGCCCGCCGCCGCCCGGCGAGGCCGAACGCCTCGGTCCGTTTCGGATCGGCCAGCAGCTCGTTGATCGTCGCGCCCAGGTCCGCGACGAAGCGCTCCGGGTCCAGCGGCTTCCCGCTGCCGTCGCTCGCCTGCTCGATCGGGACCAGCAGGCCGGTCTCACCGTCGGCGACCACCTCGGGGATGCCTCCGGTGGCGGTCGCCACGACGGCCGTCTCGCAGGCCATCGCCTCCAGGTTCACGATGCCCATCGGCTCGTACACCGACGGGCAGACGAAGATCGTGGCGTGGGTGAGCACCTGGATCACCTCGTGCTTGGGCAGCATCTCGGCCACCCAGACCACGCCCGAACGGTTCGCCCGCAGCTCGCCCACCAGCCCCTCCACCTCGGCGGCGATCTCCGGGGTGTCCGGGGCGCCGGCGAGCAGCACGAGCTGGGTGTCGGCGGGCAGCGCGCGGGCCGCCCGCAACAGGTACGGCAGGCCCTTCTGCCGGGTGATCCGCCCCACGTACACCACGCTGGGGCGGGACGGATCGATGCCGAGCCGGTCGACCACGTCGGTGCCGCGGTTCGGGGCGTACTGGACGGTGTCGATGCCGTTGTAGACCACCCGGACCCGGTCCGGGTCGACCGCCGGGTACGCGGCCAGCACGTCGCGTTTCATCCCCTCGCTGACCGCGATGATCGCGTCGGCGGCCTCCACCGCGGTCCGCTCGCACCAGGAGGAGAGCGCGTACCCGCCGCCGAGCTGCTCGGCCTTCCACGGCCGCAGCGGCTCCAGGCTGTGCGCGGTCACCACGTGCGGCACCCCGTGCAGCAGCTTCGCGGTGTGCCCGGCGAGGTTGGCGTACCAGGTGTGGCTGTGCACCACGTCGGTGCCGGCGCAGGCCGCCGCCATCTCGAGGTCGACCCCCATGGTGCGCAGCGCGGGGTTCGCGCCGGCCAGGCCGGCCGGTTCGGCGTACGCGGTGACCCCCGGCTCGGTGCGCGGCGCGCCGAAGCAGTGCACCCGCACGTCGGCGAGTCGGCGCAGCTCACGGGCCAGGTACTCGACGTGCACGCCCGCCCCGCCGTACACCTCCGGCGGGTACTCCCGGGTGAGCAGGTCGACGCGCAGCGGCGAGGAATCCGTCATGCCCCCGCACCCTAGTGCAGATCTGTGCCCGTACGAGTGGTGAAGTGGCAGCGGGATGGATAGCGTCGGTACATGGCTGCCAAGGTGCTCGCGATCGTCCTGGCCGGCGGAGAGGGCAAGCGCCTCATGCCGCTCACCACGGACCGGGCCAAGCCGGCCGTCCCGTTCGGCGGGATGTACCGCATGGTCGACTTCGTCCTCTCCAACCTGGCCAACGCCGGCTATCTGAAGATGGTCGTGTTGACCCAGTACAAGTCGCATTCGCTGGACCGACACGTCACGACGACCTGGCGGATGTCGACCATGCTGGGCAACTACGTCACCCCGGTGCCGGCGCAGCAGCGGCGCGGCCCGTGGTGGTTCGCCGGCTCGGCCGACGCCATCTACCAGAGCTTCAACCTGATCAACGACGAGCAGCCGGACCACGTGATCGTCTTCGGCGCGGACCACATCTACCGGATGGACCCCCGGCAGATGGTGGACGACCACATCGCCTCCGGCGCCGCGGTCACCGTCGCCGGCATCCGGCAGCCGCTGTCGATGGCCGACCAGTTCGGCGTGATCGAGGTGGGCGAGGACGGCCGGCGGATCCGGGCGTTCCGCGAGAAGCCCACCGACGCCATGGGCCTGCCCGACGCCCCGGACCAGATCTACGCCTCGATGGGCAACTACGTCTTCAGCACCAAGGCGCTCTGCGAGGTGGTCGAGCGCGACGCGGAGGACAAGACCAGCAAGCACGACATGGGCGGCAGCATCATCCCGATGCTGGTCGAGCGCGGCGAGGCGAACGTCTACGACTTCAAGGACAACGAGGTGCCCGGCAGCACCGACCGGGACCGCGGCTACTGGCGCGACGTGGGGACGCTGGACTCCTTCTACGACGCGCACATGGATCTGATCAACGTGCACCCGGTGTTCAACCTCTACAACTTCGACTGGCCGATCTACAGCGCCCAGCCGCCGTACCCGCCGGCGAAGTTCGTCCACCAGTGGGGCGAGCGGGTCGGCCGGGCGGTCGGCTCGATGGTCTCGCCCGGCGCGGTGATCTCCGGCTCGCTGGTGGAGAACTCGATCGTCTCGCCCAAGGTGAAGGTCCACTCCTGGGCGCACGTCGACGGCGCGGTGCTGATGGAGGGTGTCGAAATCGGCCGGCACGCGGTGGTGCGCCGGGCGATCCTGGACAAGAACGTCTTCGTGCCCGAGGGCGCCGAGATCGGCGTCGACCTGGAGAAGGACCGGCAGCGCTACACCGTCTCCGACAACGGCATCGTCGTCATCGGCAAGGGCCAGCGCGTCGAACTCTGAGCCCCGCCCGCCCGCACCCAGTCACGACCTTCAGGAGGATCCCGCAGTGGCCCACCCCCGTGCCGGACAGCCCGCCGAGCCCGCCGACCTGGTCGACGTGCCGCGGCTGCTGACCGCCTACTACGCCGAGCACCCCGACCCGCAGGACCCGGCGCAGCAGGTCTCGTTCGGCACCTCCGGGCACCGCGGGTCCGCACTGCGCAACGCCTTCAACGAGGACCACATCCTCGCGGTCACCCAGGCGCTCTGCGACTACCGGCGCGAGCAGGGCCTGGACGGGCCGCTCTTCCTGGCCCGGGACACCCACGCGCTCTCCGCCCCGGCCGAGGCCAGCGCGCTGGAGGTGCTCGCCGCCAACGACGTCACCGTGCTGCGGGACAGCCGCGACGGCTACACCCCGACCCCGGCGCTGTCGCACGCGGTGCTCACCCACAACCGGGGCCGCACCAGCGGGCTGGCCGACGGCATCGTGATCACCCCGTCGCACAACCCGCCCGACGACGGCGGTTTCAAGTACAACCCCACCCACGGCGGGCCGGCCGACAGCGACGTCACCAGGTGGATCCAGGACCGCGCGAACGCGATCCTCGCCGGCGGGCTCAAGGAGGTGAAGCGGATCCCGTACGCGCGGGCCCGCGCCGCCGACACCACCGGCACGTACGACTTCCTCGCCGGTTACGTCGACGACCTGCCGGCCGTGCTCGACATCGACGCGATCCGCGACGCCGGGGTGCGCATCGGCGCCGACCCGCTCGGCGGGGCCAGCGTGGCGTACTGGGGGGAGATCGCCGAGCGGCACCGGCTCGACCTCACCGTGATCAACCCGACGGTCGACCCGACCTGGCGGTTCATGACCCTCGACGGCGACGGCAAGATCCGGATGGACTGCTCCTCGCCGAACGCGATGGCCTCGCTGATCGCCGCCCGCGGCGAATACCAGGTCTCCACCGGCAACGACGCCGACGCCGACCGGCACGGCATCGTCACCCCCGACGGCGGTCTGATGAACCCCAACCACTACCTGGCGGTGGCGATCGGCCACCTGTTCCGGACCCGGTCGCAGTGGGGTCCGGCGGCGGCGGTCGGCAAGACCCTGGTCTCCTCCTCGATGATCGACCGGATCGCCGCCGACCTGGGCCGCCCGTTGCTGGAGGTGCCGGTCGGGTTCAAGTGGTTCGTCCCCGGGCTGCTCGACGGCGCGGTCGGCTTCGGCGGCGAGGAGAGCGCCGGTGCGTCCTTCCTGCGCCGCGACGGCAGCACCTGGACCACCGACAAGGACGGCATCCTGCTCTGCCTGCTCGCCTCCGAGATCATCGCCACCACCGGCCGGACGCCCAGCCAGCACTACGCCGAGCTGACCGAGCGCTTCGGCGCCCCCGCGTACGCCCGGATCGACGCGCCGGCCACCCGGGCGCAGAAGGCCGTGCTCGGCAAGCTCTCCCCGGAGCAGGTGGGCGCCACCGAGCTGGCCGGCGAGCCGATCACCGCGACGCTCACCGCGGCGCCGGGCAACGGCGCGGCGATCGGCGGGCTCAAGGTGACCACCGAGTCGGGCTGGTTCGCTGCCCGGCCGTCCGGCACCGAGGACGTCTACAAGATCTACGCCGAGTCGTTCCGCGGGGCCGACCACCTCGCCCAGATCCAGGACGAGGCGAAGGCGCTGGTGGACGGGGTGCTGGCCAAGGCCTGAGCAGACCCGCCGCCCGTCCACCCCGGATGGGCGGGCGGCTCCGGTCAGCAGGGCGGCGGCAGCTCCCGCTCGTGGCGCTGCTGTCGCAGCTCGTCGGGGAGCAGCTCGCGGAGCTGGTCGGGCAGGAACGGCAGGTCGAGCAGGCTCAGCTTGAGCTGGTTGCGCTCCTGGTAGCGGAGCGGGTCGAAGCGGACCACCCGGCCGGCGTCCCGGCGGTAGCTGATGTCCACCCACCCCTCGGTCGCCGCGTCCTTGAAAATCACCCCGTCCATCTCGACGGCGACCGCCGCCGAGTTCGGCTCCAGCTCCAGCCGGATGCGCTCCTGTGGCGAGAGCACCACCGACCGGGAGATGCCCGCCATCGGCGCCGACGGGGTCACCACCACCGCGTCCGCCGCCGGGGAGACCAGCGGACCGCCCGCGGCGTAGCTGTACGCCGTCGAGCCGGTCGGCGTGCTCACCACCAGGGCGTCGCAGCGGTAGTAGCCGTAGCGCTGGTCGTCCACGGCCAGGGTGGCCGTGACGAAACCGGAGCCGGGCTGCCGGACCAGCGCGATGTCGTTGAAGGCCACCACGTCATCGCCGCACACGTCGCAGGCCAGGCAGGCGTGCGACTCGATGATGAAGTCCTTCGACAGCAGCCGGCTCAGCGCCTCCGGCAGCTCCGGCGGCTCCACCTCCACGAGGAAGCCGAGCCGCCCCAGGTGCACCCCGAGCACCGGCTTCGGGTCGCGCACCGCGGAGCGCAGCGCGCCCAACATGGTGCCGTCCCCGCCGATGCTGATCAGGGCGTCCGCCCGGACGGCCACCTCCGCCGCGGGGACCGGCTCGACGCTCGACGGCACCCGGTGCCCGTCCTCCGCGCGCACGATCAGCGTCTTGCGGTGGCGCGACGCCCACCGTTCGATGATTCCGACCACCTCGGAGACGTCCCGGGTGGGGTGCAGCACCAGACCCAGCCCCGCCACCCGTACAGCTCACCACATCGGGTTGGGATGCACCCGGCGTTTAGGGCAGGGGAAGGTCGCCGTCGCGGTGGGCGGCGTCGCGGACCGCCTTGATCGTCCGCACCCCTCTCACAGCTCCCTGCGTACGTGTCGAAGGCGCCGATGGTGGTCGAGGCAACCGGCTGCTCCCTACAGCAGTTGCCGTCACTGCAGAGATCGACTCTAGTTGGCGAGCGGGGCATTCAGGGGTATACGGGAAGCCCGATCCTCTGGCTGCTCACAGAGCCGGGCGAGTTGTTCAATGACCTTCTCCGGGTCGTCGAACGGGTCCAGCGCCGTGATCTCGGTGGGGTCGAGCGGCGGAACCGGTACGTGCGAGATGAGCGGATGCAGGGGGCGTAGATCCGGCTCGTTCCTGCCGAACAGGTCCTCGTGCAGCTTCTCGCCAGGACGCAGGCCGGTGTAGACGATGCGGGCGGGCCCGGGCGCCCGGGCGGCGAGTTGGCGGGCGACGTCATCGATCCGTACGGGTTCGCCCATGTCGAGGACCAGCGCCTCGCCGTCCCGGCCGATCGCCGCCGCTTGCAGCACCAAGTGCACCGCTTCCTGCACGGTCATCAGGTACCGGGTGACGTCGGGATGTGTCACGGTGATCGGCAGCCCCGCGTCGATCTGGGCGCGGAACGCGGTCACCACGGAGCCGCGGCTGCTCAGTACGTTGCCGAACCGGACGCTGAGAAAGGTGCCCGGGTAGGTCCGAGCGGCGTGCGCGGTCAGCCGCTCGGTGATCCGTTTGGAGTAGCCGAGCACGCTCACCGGATCGGCGGCCTTGTCGGTGGAGATGTTGACGAACTTGGCTACGTCCCGGCAGGCGTCGAGGACCGCCACGGTTCCAGCGACGTTGGTCTTGACCGCTTCACCCGGGTGCCTCTGCAGGAGGGGAAGGTGCTTGAGCGCGGCGGCGTGGAAGATGATGTCGGGCTGCCGCTGGTGGATGACGCGCCGGATGCCCTCGTGGTCGCGGAGGTCGGCGAGGATCAACTCGGGGCCGTCCAGCAGGGCTCGGCCGGAGAGCGAGAGCTGCAGGCTGTGCAGGGCGGATTCGTCCCGGTCGAGCATCATCAGCTCACCTGGGTTGGCCCGCATGATCTGCCGGCACAGTTCGGAGCCGATCGATCCGCCGGCCCCGGTGACCAGGATCCGTCGACCGGCCAGTCCGCTCTCGTTGGTGACCGGGTCGGTCACCACCTGCCGTCGACCGAGCAGGTCGGAGATGTTGGGGCTGCGTACGTCGGTCACGCTGATCCGGTGATCCACCAGTTCGCGAACCGGGGGTAGTACCTTGAACTCGGCGCCGGCCGTCAGAGTCAGCGCGCGGATCTCCCGAATCAGCTCCGCGTTCGCGTTGGCGACGGAGAAGATCAGCGTCTTGGCGCCGGTCCGCTGGACGGCGTTGGCGATCTCGCCGCGATCGCCGAGTACCGGCACATCCTCGATGCGCAGGTGCACCTTTTTCGGGTCGTCGTCGAGCAGGCCGACCGGGAGGTACCGGCCGCGAGGGTCGCTGAGCAACGCCCGCAGCAGCGCCTGCCCGGCCGAGCCCAGCCCGAACAGCAGCACCGGGGTCGCGGAGCGCGCGTCCGGCCGTAGTGCGCGGTGGGTGCGGCGGCGGTACACGAAGCGGATCGCCAGCATGCAGAGCAGCGCAATCGCGGTCCCGACCAGTGGCGAACTGGCCGGCACCGGCCGCTCCATGACCAGGGTGACGGCGAGCAGCAACGCGAGGCCGGTGCAGCCGGTCGTCATGGCCAGGGCTTGCGCCTCCGCTGCGCTGCCCAGCGGGTATCGCCCCCGGTGCTTTCGGTGCGCCCAGGAGATGCCGAGCTGCAGCATGGCGGCGGTCAGACCTGCGGTGATGGCCGCGGCCAGTTGGCTGGCGGTGACATCGAACTCGTATCGGGTCCACACCGCCGCGGTCAGGCCGCCCACCCATGCCCCGCAGTCGGCGGCGAAGAGAGCCTGCACCGGTAGGCGAGGCCCCTTCCGACGAGGTTCGGAAGCGTGCTGGGACGCGCTGATGATGGGCGGCATTCATGCTCCCCTGTGCTACTCAAGGTTCGGGCTCACACGGTCACTGGAAACCCCAGGAGGGGCCACTAACCCGTCATGAGGAAGGTAGCGGGGCGAAACGGAACAGCCGGTGCGAATACGTTTCTAGCTCTCAAAGCCACCCAGAAGGGTGCCGCGCCGCGTTCTCCTGCGTCGATGCCCTACTCGACCAAGGGCGTGAGCGCGCGCGACAGACATGCACCGTCGGGTGCGGCCGGCCCGCAAGGGGCGGATGGTTCGGGCCCCGGTTGTGGATCTCGGTGTGAGCAGCCGGCAGGGGGACGGTTCCACTGGGGGCCGGGCGAGCAGCGCCAGCAACCGCCCAGGGGCGACGGCGTTGACCCGGATGCTCTGCGGGACGAGACGCAGCCCATATTGTCGCTATTGCCCTATCATATGCCGATTTACCCAGCTCCGTAACCTTTGATGCACTCTGTCGTTTCACGGGTGTGAGCGATCGTGGCGGGTGGTGAGGGCGCCGGTAGGGGCGGCAGCCCGGCGGGCGACGTTCGACCGGACGACCGTGGAAATCACCGTAGCGACACGCGTCTTCCCTGACACGAGGCCGCGTGCGCTCCGGTGCTGTGCTGCTTGTTGATTGGGCATCCCCGGATCCCTGGCCGAACCAGGCGGGGCCACCCAGGAAGTCTGAAAGGGGGCGCAGTGGTGACCGGTCGGCAGGTCAATAGCACACTGATGCATGCCAGCAGGCCGGAATATTCCCGACCAGCAACCGGGGCGATCAGGCGCGGAGACTGCAGTGTTGTGGCGAGCCAGGAGCCCGCCGCCGCACAATGCCCGCCGTCGGTCGGGCTGACCGTGTCTCTTGTCGCCGCTCTACTGTTCGTGATTGTTGTCCTGGTCTATATCGTCATCGTCGCGCAGCCTCCGTCGCCCTACCCGGCGGCGATCGGCAGCACAGTGGTGTACTTCGTAGCACTGCTGGTCGTGCCCGCCGCCCGGCCGGTGATGCCTGTCGTGTCACCCCGCAACGTGTGTGTAGCGGTCTGGTTCCTGGTCTTGATCGCCCTGCCGGTGGCCATCAACGTCGTGCCGCCGTGGGCCGGCACTCTGCCTTTCATCCCACCGGACCAGATGATCAACGCGGCCATCCTGCTCAACACACTGGCCTTCATCGCATTCTTCGTGGGAGCCAGCTGCATCCGGGCGGGCGAACGTGGGGCCTCGCGCCGGCCGCAGAGCGGCTGGGGCACGCGAGGGATGATCATCTGTTATTCGGCTGTCGGAATTATCGGTGTGTTCGCACGTATGGGCACTCCAAGTCATCTGATCGCCTACTTCCAGGGCCGAATCGACGTCTCGCAACTCGAGAGTGTAAGCGCACCCGTGAGACTATTTGCTTCGATGGGTCCGCCCTTCCTGTCGTTCGCGTTTGTGCTGCTGATAGATCAGCTCAGGAGGTCGGGCCGCCATACCCTTCCCAGAATCAGCCTGTGCCTGATCGGGATCATTGCGCCGCTGAGCTTGTACAGCTACAACCGGGCTGCAGTGGTGGTGCCCGTTACGGCCGTCCTGGGCGCATTTGGTCTGCTGGCGAGGCGACCGCGAACAGCGGTGACGGCAATCGCTCTGGTCGCCGTGTTTCTCGTCGCCTATCAGGTGGGCAATATCCGACGCGAGTTCCTGGGAACCAAGGGTGGTCAGTACTCTCTCGCGGAGGTCGGCCTTGACGCGAGCCCTGCCCCCTCTATGCTCGAAAACGTACAGGTCTACGGCCAGAGCCCCCAGTTCGCGGCGTTCGCCCTCGGCTCCGCCCCCGCGCAGAACTTTCCCGGAGAACTGCTGCTGGCCTCGGCGCTCTCACCGGTTCCCTCGCTCGGTACGGCCTTCCGCGATTCGAATGGGACCGCAGTTTACAATCTCGCCATCTATGGCACTCGTGACACTGCTGACCAAGTTCTACCACTGTCTGTGGAAGCCTGGTGGAGCCTCGGGGTGTTGGGTGTGCTTCTCATCTTTGGCTTATTCGGCGCCTTCTTAGAGCGGGTGCAGCGGGGGTTTTCGCGGGCAACCTCATTCGCCGACGCGTACAGCCTGTCGGTTTTCGGCATCTGGTTGAGCTTCACACCGATCGTCTCCATGTTGGTCGTGTCGCAGTTATTTCTATTCTTCGGTCTGCCAATGTTGGCCTTCAGGCTCCTCTCGGCCACCGGCCACGGTCGTTCGGGCGTACCTCGATAGGCGAAGATCCCTGGGGCCACCGTCTTGCCCTGCCGCTACATGTTCCATGGATGAGACCGGCGAATACCGGATGTCGGTACTGCGGTGTCTTGGCCAATGGGCGGCCGGTTATCGACCGCTCCCGATGACTTGGTCGCGCGCAACATCTTGAGAGTCGCGTCAATCACTGAGAGGAAGAAACAGTCATGTCGCTCGCTCTGTACGTCGGTGTCCAGTCCGGGAGTCATCTCTACCTTCCGCATCTTGGATATGTGCGCTCTCTCCGCCGCTTTGGTTGGACGGTCGATGAACTGTCGGCGGCCGACGCCGCCGTGACGGATCTCGGGAGCTACAACCTCATCATCTGGAATGCAATGTGTCCGGAGTCCGTCCTGCGGCGTATTCGACCCAAGAGCCAGACGCTGGTGCTCATGAACGGCGCGGGCGACCACCTCGGTCACTACGCGAAGTACGCGGACCGGATCGCGGTTGCCACCAGCAGTCTGGCGTACTTCGACGAAACGAGGACGCTGCTACGGTGGCGGCATCTGGACCCCAGACGCGCAATCTCCCGGCAGTATTTCCACACACTGCGGTATGCGCGGTACTTCCACCGATTCGCCAGCCCACGGTTTTGGCGTGAGCTGGGAATTCCGCTGCTGTACCTGCCCTTTGCCGCCGACCCTGAGATCTTCCATCCCACCGGCGTGACTCCGGACCTGGTCTGGTCGTTCGTCGGTCACATCCGGGCTCGCGTCCTCGTGAAAGAGTTGATGAGGGAGAGCGACCGGCGGGGGTGGGCCTACGAGGTTCATTCTCCTGAGACGGGAAACCGGATGGACCCGCTTGAGCTGAACGATCTCTATAACCGATCCATGATCGGCTTCAATGAGCAGCACCAGATGCACTTTGGTCGGGAGCTGAACGAGCGTACGTTCGACCTGGGTATGGCCGGGCGGTTGCAGATCTCAGACATGGGATGGTTGGGAGCCCGGGAGACCGGCCAGTTCGCGCGGTTCTACAACGGGAACGTCGGAGTCGGTCGGGACCTGGGATATATTGTGAAGCTCCTGTCCAACCGCGACCTGCCGGATCCCGTGGGTGTTCACGCCCATTTCAGGCGGCACCATTCGTTCGAGGCGCGACTGGCGGTACTCAGTGCCGCGCTGGGCCAGGATCTGTCACTCGGCAAGATGGATCTTTCGCACGGACAGGTGGCCTACGAAGGCGTGATTCACACCCCGGCAGTGATCTGAGACGGCTGCCGAGACTGGCCTCATCACGTTGGGAAGGCACCTCAGACGCCGGACCACCGGGATATCCGCGATAAGCGGCAATAATGTGTGAAGTCCTTTCGCCCGCAGGAAGTTGCCGGCTGGTAAGCCCGCTGAGCCTGTCTTCCGCTCATGGCCGGCACCCCTGTCCGTTCGGGCTTCGCAGTGGATTGAGGAGAAGCTGTGGGTCTTTCAGTCGCGGACCGTCATGCACGGCTCCGGGACTTGTTGAGGGTGGGCAGCCTCGGAAGGGCATCGGTCATCACTGCGCTCGGATCGGGTGCCGCCGGAGCGGTCGGAGTGTTGGCGGCACTCGCGGGGGCGGCTGTGCTCGGCTCCGAGCAGTACGGGGTGTTCGCCTTCTTGACGCTAACCGTCGGCGTGCTCAACTCCTTCGCCGTACCCGGACTCGCGCCGCTGGTGAACCAGGCGATAGCGGCCGCCGGCGACGCGCGACGGGCTGGAGCCCTCACTTCGGTGGCGCTGTCCTTCGTCGCTGTCCAGTTGTGCATCTGCTGCACGGGTTTCCTGTTGTTGGTCGACGTAGCCAAGGTCGACTGGTCGGGCCGGGGAATTGAGCTGCTGCAGGGCTTCGGGAGCGCGGTGGCGGTGTGGTGGACCGTGGCAAGCGGTGTCTGGATCGTGATCTCGGCGGTGTTCGCCGGACACAAGCGGTTCGCCACCCTGGCCAAGCTGACCCTCGCCAGGGCGGTGGTCGTCGGAGGAGCCACGGTGACTGTCGGGGCGATGTACGGCTCAGCGACGCTCTCGGCCGCTGCGGCGGGTGTCGTCGAGATGGCGTTGACGGCTCTCGGTCTGGTGATCGTCCTCAAAGAGCGATGGTTGACCCCCCCCGCAAGGCACCAGGTCGTGGCGCTGGCCGGGAGCCTAGTCCGGCGTGCGATCCCGGCCGGTGTGGCCGCACTGTCGATCAATGGTGCGGCCTGGCTTCTGCAGAGCCTCTTGTTGTCCGGAGCGGACGGACTGGCCGAAAACGGTGGATTCGCGCTGGCCAGTCGGCTGAGCCTCATTGTGAGCTTTTTTCCGGGCGCGCTCGCAAACTCTTCCATCGCCTTTGTGGCAGGTCCGGGCGACCCGCTGCGGACGCGATCCGTCGCGCTCCGCGTGGTGAAGATCGGTACGACCCTCGCGGTGGCGGCAGCGCTTTCGGTTGTCGTGGCGGCGAGCTACCTCCCGGCACTGGTGGGTCCGACTTACGGACAGTTCCGCTCGGTTATTGTGACCATGGCGTTGGCTGGCGTCGCTGTCTCCGCCAATCACCTGCTCGGCAGTGTGGCGGTCAGCCTGGGCAGGATACGTGCCTGGGTGATCAGTGACGTCATACTGGCGGCCGCGTTGTGCATCCTCGCGGTTCTCCTGGCTCCCCGGTACGGCGCGGATGGTGCGGCGATCGCAACCGGCTGCGCCTATGCCGTTTCGGCCGCCTTGCTCGCTGCCGTTCTGATCCCCAGTGTCATGAAGGGAAGATCGCCGGAACGCGATGGTGATTCGTCAGCCGACTCACCCTTCCGGGCCGTTCGTTCGCCAATTCAGAAAATCCCCATGTCTGAGGCGGCCCCCACGGGAGATGATGGGATTCGGCGACCTGGCCTGTCCTGATTCGTCGCGGCTCAGGCAAACCGCGCCGCTGATGGCGGTCGCGATTTCCGCTCTGGAGTCGGCACCGCGAACTTCGCGGTCAGGACTTGCGTCACGCTACTTAAACCGGTCGTGGTTTCCACCGCCCATGCACGAGGAGGTCAATATATGAGGGTACTGGTGGCTGGGGGCGTTTTCCGTCACTCGGCGGAGGAGCTGGCCAGGAGGGAACCCGCCCCGGAAGTCGTACTCGTCGAGGGACTGCGGAGGCGCGGCATTGAGGTGCGCGCCTGTCGACTTGAGGATCGTGGGACAGTGGCCCTGGCTCGCGAGAGCGACATCGTCCACGTACACCATTTGTCGAAGGCGGCGGTTCTCGCAGCTCTCTCGCCCCTCGCGCGCCCGTTCGTCTTCACGGCGCACCGTTTCGCGCCGCCGCCGACCCCGCTGCAGCGGAGGGCCCAGCGGGTGGTCATGTCCCGGGCAACGGCGGTCGTCTGCCTGAGCCAGGTGGAGGCGGAGCAGACAAGAAGCCGCTATTGCCTCCCAAGGTCTCGTGTGGAAGTGATTCCGAACGGGATAGGCATCTCCAGTAACGTCTGTCAACCCCGTCGGTTGACCCCCGACGGCCAGGTCATCCTTCTGTTCGTTGGTCAGCTCATCGCGATGAAGCAGATCCATCGGGTCATCGAGGCATTGTCTGATCTGCCCCGACAGGTCGTCCTCCGGCTCGTCTACCACAACGACGAACTGGAGTGCCGGCTGCGGGAGCAGGCCCGCGCCCTGGGGGTTCTCGATCGGGTCACCTTCGTCGGCCAACGCAGTGGGTCGGAACTCATGGAGGAGTACCGGCAGGCTCATCTGCTCGTTCTGCCGTCCGAGCTCGGGTACGAATGCCTGCCCAGCGTCGTCACCGAGGGCCTTCTGACCGGTCTGCCGGTGGTGGCCAGCGAGGTCGGGGGCGTCCCGGACCAGGTGTGCGACGCAGGCGTGCTGGTCAGCCCGTCCAGCTCGGAAAGTCTGGTACCGGCGATCACGGCTGTGCTGCAGGCGTACGAACACTTCGCAAACCGCGCGCTCGCGCGTGCCCGAACCACCGCCAGCGACTACTCGGTCGATCACATGATCGCCCGGCATCTGGATCTCTACCAGCGCCTCGCAAGGCAGGGTGATGAAAGGTGAGGATTGTCCATATAGGCACCTCGGATGTGCCAGTTCTGCACCGCTTCGGGGGAGCGCTCCAACGCAGGATCATGGAAATGGCGCGGCTGCAGGCCGCCGCCGGTCATGAGGTCGTCGTGCTCACTCCGGGTGAGCAACCCGCCGTACAGGACGTGGACGGGGTCGAGGTCAGAAGCCTTCCGCTGCGGAGCCGTCGGCCCATGCGGGACTACGAAATGTTGATCGGTGCGAGGCGGTGGCTGAACGGCGTACCCCGCCACGACGTGTTGCACGCCCACGGATCACCCGTCGCGGCAACCGCACTGAAGAGCAGGTTCGCCGCAGCCGTGCAGTCGGTCGATTTTTTCCGGTACCGCGGTACCTCCAACGGGGCAGTGCGCCGTTATTATCGCGCGCGCCTTGACGACTTCGACCTGATCCTGGCGGCGTCGGATTTCTGCGCCGGTCAGTTCGTCGGCTTGTATCCGAATCTCACAGACAAGACGCAGATCCTCTACAACGGAGTGAACGCGCGCCAGTTCCGCAACGACCCGGAGGAGGCCCGCCGAGCGCGTTCGGCGCTGAATCTGCCGTCCGGGCCGCTGGTGGTGTATCTCGGCCGGGTTTGCGAGCAGAAGGGCTCCGACCTGCTGGCGCCGTTGGCGGCGGCCCTCTGGCGGACGCTACCGCAGGTGACCGTCGTGGCGGCAGGGCCGCCCGAGCGCTTTGCGCGCAGCGGCCCGTCTGAGCTGACGAAGGCCCTCGCCAGAGCAGGAGTGCGATGCCTCGGGGCGGTGGACGAGAGGTTCGTCGCCGGACTTCTGTCCGCGGCTGACGTGTGTGTACTCCCGACCCGAAGGGATGAGATGTTCGGCATGGCGGCGCTGGAGGCTGTCGCCTGCGGAGCGCCTGTGGTGGCCACGGCCCTCGGCGGGATTCCAGAGGCCGTCGGTCCATGTGGCCTGTTGTTTCCGCAGGGCGACGAACGTGGCTTCATCGAAGCCGTGACCCGGCTACTCCAGGATCCGGAGCTTGCGAGGACCCTTCGCGCACGAGCGCCGCAGCATGTTGCGCGGTTCGAGTGGTCGTCGATAGTCAATGAAGCCGCGAACTACTACGACAAGGTTCTTTCGTGAGCGAGTTGATCAGTGTACTCATGCCCATTGCGCCACGTTCCGCCTGGCTTGGCCAGGCTGTTTCGAGCCTGATCGCGCAGACTCACCAGGACTGGCTCCTGGTGGCGGTTCTCGATGGTGATTGCGACCAGAACCACGCCGTCCTGCAGCAGCCCGAGCTGTCCGGCCGGGTACGCGTCAAGGTGGTACCACCCGGATCGGGCGTCGCGACGGCGCTGAACGCCGGCTTGGAGGCGAGTCCGACCGAACTTGTCGCGCGGTTCGACTCGGATGACATCTGTGAACCGGAGCGACTTCGTAAACAGATTGCGGAGATGCGCGCGCGGCCCGAACTGGTGGTGCTCGGTTCCAGCGCCACGGTGATCGACGAGCGCGGCAGGAACATGGGCAGGATGTCCGTCCCGGTTGGTCCAGATCGGGTACGGCGGCAGTTGCTGTGGCGGAACGCAATCGTTCACCCGTCCGCAGTCCTGCGACGGGAGCAGGTCCTGCGGGCCGGTGGCTACGACCCGACCTTCGTCCGGGCACAGGACTACGAGTTGTGGCTCCGCCTGTCCCGCCGCGGTCTGCTGGACAACCTGGCGTCGCCGCTCCTTCGGTACCGGAGGCATTCCCAACAGCACAGCAGACCCATCACGGAGCGGGGGGAGACCATGCAGCTCCGGCTGGCCCGTCGCCGGGCGGCCGGGCCCCGTCCCGGACGCGTCGCGCTTTCGGACGCCCGGTACTTCGCGTGGTTGACCGTGCAGCACGTGAAGGCGTGGCATCGTGGCTAGGTCGGGGTCGGCGTCCGTGCTCTTCCTGGCCCCTCTGGGTACGACCCTGGAAGGCTTCGTGGCGCCGGTGTCCCGCGCGCTCCGGCCATACGGGCTGCGGCCGGTGGCCGTTGCCGGCCGCGGAAGCGTACCGCCGTCGCTGTACCGGAGCTTCGACGCAGTGCATGAGATCGCGCCATTTCGGCGGGAAGGCCTCAGGAACCTCGCCCGAGCGCGACAAGACGTCGCACGGATCGTGCGCGAGGAGCGGGTGGATCTGCTGCACCTGCACACCCCGTACGCGGTCGCAGTCGGGCGCGTCGTCTCCCAGGTCACGAGGATTCCACACGTGGCGGTGGTGCACGGGACGCTCTTCGGTGCCCCCGGCAGGGCCGGCCAGCTCTTCTCGGCCGTCGAGGCGGTCTCGGCCTGGCTCACCCCCACCTACGTCACCCTCAATCCCGACGACCAGGAGATCTACCGCCGACTCGCTCCGCGCAGCACGGTGCACTTGGCACCCTGCGGGGGAGCGGGTGTTGACGCGGAGCGCTTGCTTGCGTCCGGACCCGACGAGCCGGTGGGGGAACGGCGGCCGCCGCGGGTCGTCGTGATGGGCCGGCTGACGCCGGACAAGAACTTCGATCTGGCCGTCAGCGCCTGGCGGGTGGCGCGGCGATCCGTACCGGACCTGGAACTGCGGATCGTCGGCTCGACCAGCATCGGTGAGCCCGCGTGGGTGCCGCCGGACGAGCCCGGCATCAGCGCGATCGGGTGGACACCGGAACCGGGTGTCGAACTCGCTGGGGCCGATGTGGTGCTGTCGACCAGCCTCCGCGAAGGGTTCGGGCTGACCGTGGCCGAGGCGTTGGTAGTGGGAACGCCGGTGGTGGCGGTCGACAACCGGGGGACCCGCGGGATCGCCGAAAAGGTCGCGGAGGGACTGACGCTCGTCCCGCCACGAGCTGCTTCCATTTCCTCTGCACTGCTCTCACAGTTGCGGGCACGCACCGTACGAATCGGGCCGGGGGTGCTGGAGTCCTGGCAGCAGGAGAACGTGGTTGCCTTCCACGCTTCGCTGATCCTCGACGCCCTCGCCAGATCAGCCGGCGGCGGACGCAGGGACAGGCGAGGCGGAGCGGCCACCGCGCCTTCGGAAACGGTGGGGGTTCGGTAGGTCAGCGTGACGCGCCGCGCTCGGCGTCCACAAGTGGCTCAAGGGTGCCCATGAAGTCATCAGGTGCTGTCGGGTGGCCATCGGCCGTGATGCCCTCATGGCGAAGGACCTTGACCACGGTGGCCAGCAGAATGCGGAGATCGAGGCGGAAGCACCGCGCGTCGACGTACTGGACGTCGTAGGCGAACTTCGCTTCCCAGCTCAACGAGTTGCGGCCCCGTACCTGGGCGAGTCCGGTGATGCCCGGCCGCACCTCGTGGCGGCGGGCCTGCTCCGGTGAGTACCGCTCGAGGTACTCCATCAGGAGGGGGCGGGGTCCCACCAGACTCATGTCGCCACGCAGGACGTTCCACAGTTGCGGCAGTTCGTCGAGACTGGTCCTGCGCAGCCACCTGCCGAGGGATGTCAACCGCTCGCCGTCAGTCACCCGTCCGGGCCCGATCGGATGCATCGTCCGGAACTTCTGCAATTCGAACGGCCTGCCGTTCAGACCCGGCCTGGTCTGCCGAAAGAGCACTGGCCGCCCCATCGCCAGAGCGACTGCGATGCTCACGGCCAGGATGACTGGCGACAGGAGCAGTAGCGCGAGGCTCGCGATGAGAATGTCGAGTCCCGGCTTGAGCCGGTCGTATCGGTGAGGTGCGGCAGTCACGTCTTCTCCAGCAGAGTTGTCAGATCGTCGGGCTACGGTGCGCCGGCTGGTGAGTTTCTGGCTCGCGTCTTGCATGCCTGCCTCACGCGTCCCACCTGGGGCCCGGTCATCGGCTTTCCAGGAACTGTTCGATCGTATCGAGGACGCGGACACTCTGTTCCTCGCTCGTCGCGCAGCCACTGGGGAGATTGAGGCCGTCCGTGAAGAGTCGTCCGGCCGCGCCGGTAAGCCTCGCACGCGTGCCGGCGAACACCGGTTGCAGATGCATCGGCTTCCATACCGGCCGGGTTTCGATGTGGTGGGCGCCGAGGTGGGCGGCGAGGTCCGCGGCCCTCCATCCGGCCACTGCCGAATCGACGACGATCGTCGTAAGCCAGCAGTTGGCACCTCGGTCGTCGTCCGCCAGCAGGCGCACGCCGGGAACGGCGGCGAAGAGCTTGGCATAGCGCTCCCGCAACTGTCGGCGCCGCGTCACGATGTCGTCCAACCGGCGCAGCTGCGCCCTTCCGACTGCGGCGAGCAGGTTGCTCAACCGGTAGTTGTAGCCCACCTCGTTGTGTTCGTAGTGCGGGACCGGCCGACGAGCCTGTGTCGACAGGTAGCGGCAGCGGGCGACCAGATCGGCGTCGTCCGAGAGGAGCATGCCACCGCCGGACGTCGTAATGATCTTGTTCCCGTTGAACGACAGCACGCCGGCCCGGCCGAACGAGCCGGCGCCGCGGCCGTCCTGGACCGCCCCCAGTGCCTCGGCGGCATCCTCCACGACCGGCACCCCGGCCTCCGTGCAGAGCGGCAGGATCCGGCTGTAGTCGGCGCAGGCGCCGAACATGTCCACCGGCATCACCGCGGCGACCCGGCGGCCACCGGCGCGCAGATCGCGGAGCAGTTCGTCCAGCAGGGTGGGATCGAGGTTGCCGGTGGCGGGCTCGCAGTCGACAAAGACCGGTTCCGCCCCCGTGTAGACCACGGCATTGGCCGTCGCCACGAAGGTCAGGGTGGGCACCACGACGACGTCTCCTGGTCCGGCGCCGAGGGCGAGCAGGGCCAGGTGCAGGCCGGCGGTGCCCGAGGCCACCGCCACGGCGTGCGCGCAGCCGACCCGCTGGGCGACCTCGCGTTCGAACGCCTCCAGGTGCGGTCCCGCCGGTGCGACCCACCCGGATCGGAGCGCGTCCAGGACGTAGGACTCCTCGAGTGGGCCGACATCGGGAGGCGACAGGAGGACCGGATCGGTCACGGGACAGGCTCCTTGGTGGATGCGAACACCGGTCGCCCGCGCAGCCGGCGGGGATAGGTATCGAGGGCATCCGGCGCTCAGTGTGGTTCGGGCATACGCGTCCGAGCCGCTGGAATGTTCTTTCGAGGCTAACGAGGAGAATGTCCGCCCGTGGCCGTATTGCTATCTTTCGGGGATAAGTGATGCAACTCGGCGCGGCAATCGTCCACCGTGGGCGCAGGCTGGAGGGTGGCCGAGTCGGTCTTCGATGCCCAGGAAACTGCCCCCGTAGAGTGGACCGACCACGATGTCGCCGAATGGCGGATGGGAGAGGCATGCTGCACCTGAGGATCATCGCTCCTGCCGACCAGTCGGCGGCGGTGGCCGACCTGCTGGCCGCGGATCCCGGGGTCACTCACCTGGCCGTGCTCAACGGAGCCGGCCGCCAGCCCGCGGGTGATCTGATCCTCTGCGATGTCGTGCGGGAGAGTGCGGACGGCGTGTTGCACGGACTCCGGCAGTTGGGGGTCGAGGCCCGCGGTGGGATCGCCGCCGACGATGTGGAGTTGACCCTGTCGACCGCCGCCGACCGGGCCGCCCGGGACGCTCCCGGCAGCGGCGCCGACGCGCTGGTCTGGGACGAGATCGCCGCCAAGACCGGTGAACAGACCGAACTGTCCGGGACCTACCTGGTCCTGATCGTCGTCGCCACCATGATCGCCGGGATCGGCGTGCTCCTCGACCAGCCCATCCTCATCGTCGGTGCGATGGTGGTCGGCCCCGAGTTCGGTCCGCTCGCCGCACTCTGCGTCGCGTTGCTGCGGCGCAAGGCGAAGATTATCGTGCGGTCGGTGCAAGCCCTCGTGGTCGGGTTCCTGGTCGCCATGGTCGCCACCGTGCTGAGCACCTGGGCGCTCACCGCCGCCGGTCTCGTCAGCCGGGAGATGCTGCTCGCCGAGCGGCCGCTGACCGACTTCATCTGGCGGCCCGACGCGCTCTCCTGGGTGGTCGGCCTGCTGGCCGGGGTCGCCGGGATGCTCTCGCTCACCTCGAAGAAGTCCGGGTCACTCGTCGGGGTGCTGATCTCGGTCACCACCGTGCCCGCAGCCGCGAACGTCGCCGTCGCCGCCGCGTACGGGGTCTGGCACGAGGCCGCCGGGTCGGCTCTTCAGTTGGTCATCAACCTCTGCGCCATCGTCCTCGCCGGCCTCGTGACCCTGGCCCTGCAACAGCTGTGGTGGTGGAATGTGGCTCGCCGCACCACCGGGCCGATCACCCCCCGGCGTCCCCGCCCTCCAGCCGACGATCGAGCAGCGTCCGCAGGGGGACGGATTCGCCATCCCGACCGCCCGCTCCGATGACCAGCGGCGGCGGTTGCGGGCGCGGGTCGGCGCCGAGCAGCCGGGCCCGCAGGTTGGCCGCGACGGTCAGCAGGTAGATCCGTCCGTCGGCGTCGACCGCGCCGCTCGCGATGCGCTGTCGCTCGCCACTCCCGGAACCTCCGTGAGGGGCATACACCGGTTCGACTGCTTGCAGCGTTTTTAGCAGGTAATGTCCGGATTCATGGTGGATCAGGTGCATCCTGGCGAGATAGGTCGGCCGTCCCGACCGCCGTGGAATCCGCGGGGCGACGACACCGGGCGACGGCGACGTCGACGGTGGTTGCCGAGGAGCCGGTGGGCCCGGGCGACCATCCTCGTCGCCGCCCTCGTGCTGCTGCTCGTGATCGGCGGCGGTGGGGTCGGCGGGTGGATCTACGTGCGGTCACTGGAGAAGCAGGTCGAGAAGGTGGACGCCTTCCACGGGCTGCAGGAGGAGCAGCGGCCGGTCCGGGCCGCGGATTCCGCGCTCAATTTCCTCATCGTCGGCAAGGATCAGTCCGAGCCGGGCGACACCGTCTCGCGTACCGACACCATCATGCTGGTCCACGTGCCGCACAGCCGGGACCGGGCGCAGGTCATCTCGATCCCGCGGGACACCTGGACCACCATCCCGGCGTCCCTTCCTGAGGACGGCGGCGGTCCGCGGAAGGCCAAGATCAATGCCGCGTACGCCTGGGGCGGGACGCCCCTGCTGGTCCGGACGATCGAGGGCTTCACCGGAGTACGCGTCGATCACGTCGTCGTGGTGGACTTCGCCGGCTTCGGAAAGGTCATCGACGTGCTGGGCGGGGTGGACGTCAACGTCGACCGTCCCTTCACCTCCGAGGTGTCAAACGGACGGGTCTACCAGCCGGGAGTCCATCACATGGACAGCACCGTCGCCCTGGACTACGCACGGCAGCGCAAGCAGTTCGCCGACGGCGACTACAGCCGGATGCGCCACCAGCAGGCCATCATCAGCGCGGTGATGCAGAAGGCCAGCCGCACGGGCATCCTCACGAACCCCGCGCAGCTCAACGACTTCCTCCGGGCGACCGCCGGCGCCGTGCAGGTCGACCAAGAGCTGCCGGTCTTCGACACCATCTGGAACCTGCGTAGCGTCAGCGCCGGGGACGTCACCATGTTGATCAGCCCCACAACTGGCGTGGGGATGGTCGGTGACCAGAGCGTGATCTTCCCCGACATGGCAGCCTCGGCGAAGCTCTTCGCGGCGGTCAAGAACGACACCATGGACGAGTGGCTGGCTGAGAATCCAAACGCCCACAACTCCCCGAACTGACCGAGCCCTGCGGGTGGTCCCTGACCCACCTCGATGGTGGGCCCGGGACCACCGCCCAGCGGATCGCTCCGGGCCGGGCCCGCGTGGCCGGCTCAGAGGCGGGGCCCGGCGCGAGGGTGATCCGTCAGGCCAGGCCGGCCCGGCGCAGGGCATCGGCCACCGCGCCGTTGGCCGGTGGTGGGGGAGTGCCCCCGCGGCGACCCTGTCGCTGCTGCGCCCCACCGCGCGAGCCGCTCCGGTCACCCTGGTCCCGACCGCGCTCGACCCCCGGGTCAGCCCGGGGCGCGCCTCGGGCACCACCGCGCTCACGGCGCCCGCCGTCCGTCGGCCGCCCGGCGCCTGGCTGCCCCTCGTCCTCCAGCCGCAGGGTCAGCGAGATGCGCTTGCGCGGCACGTCCACGTCGAGCACCCGGACCCGGACCACGTCGCCGGACTTCACCACGTCGCGCGGGTCCTTGACGAAGGTGTGGGACAGGGCCGACACGTGCACCAGGCCGTCCTGGTGCACGCCGACGTCGACGAACGCGCCGAACGCGGCCACGTTGGTCACCACGCCCTCCAGCACCATCCCCGGTGTCAGGTCGCCGATCTTCTCCACCCCCTCGACGAAGGTGGCGGTACGGAACTCCGGCCGCGGGTCCCGGCCGGGCTTCTCCAGCTCGGCGAGGATGTCGGTGACGGTGGGCAGGCCGAACGTGTCGTCGACGAAGTCGGTCGCCCGTAGGTCGCGCAGGATGGTCGACTTCCCGATCAGCGAGCGCAGATCCTGCCCGGTGCTGGCCAGGATCCGGCGCACCACCGGGTACGACTCGGGGTGGACGCTGGAGGAGTCGAGCGGGTCGGCGCCGCCGGGGATGCGCAGGAAGCCGGCGCACTGCTCGAACGCCTTCGGGCCGAGCCGGGCCACCTTCTTCAGCTCCGACCGGGAGCGGAACGGGCCGTTGGCGTCCCGGTGCAGCACGATGTTCTCGGCCAGCCCGGCGCCGATCCCGGAGACCCGGGTGAGCAGGGGAGCGGACGCGGTGTTGACGTCGACGCCGACCGCGTTGACGCAGTCCTCGACCACCGCGTCGAGCGAGCGGGAGAGCTTCACCTCGGACAGGTCGTGCTGGTACTGCCCGACGCCGATCGAGCGCGGGTCGATCTTGACCAGCTCGGCGAGCGGGTCCTGGAGCCGGCGGGCGATGGAGACCGCGCCGCGCAGCGACACGTCCAGCCCCGGCAGCTCCTGGGAGGCGTACGCGGAGGCGGAGTAGACCGACGCGCCGGCCTCGGAGACCACCACCTTGGTCAGGTTGAGCTGCGGGTGCCGCTTGATCAGCTCGCCGGCGAGCTTGTCGGTCTCCCGGCTGGCGGTGCCGTTGCCGATCGCGATCAGCTCCACCCCGTGCGCCCCGGCTAGCTTCGCCAGGGTCTCGATCGAGGCGTCCCACTGCCGGCGCGGCTCGTGCGGGTAGATGGTGTCGGTGGCGACCACCTTGCCGGTGGCGTCCACCACGGCCACCTTCACTCCGGTACGCAGGCCCGGGTCGAGGCCCATCGTGGGGCGGCTGCCGGCCGGCCCGGCGAGCAGCAGGTCGCGCAGGTTCATGGCGAAGACCCGGACGGCCTCCTCCTCGGCCGCCTGCCAGAGCCGCATCCGCAGGTCCGCCCCGAGGTGGATGAGGATCCGGGTACGCCACGCCCAGCGCACCGTGTCGGTCAGCCACCGGTCGGCGGGCCGCCCCTGGTCGTTGACGCCGAACCGGCCGGCGATGGCCGCCTCGTACCGGGTCGGGCCGGTGACGGTGGCGTCGGAGTCGCCGTCGGCCTCCGGATCCATGGTCAGATCGAGCACGCCCTCCTTCTCGCCCCGGAACATGGCCAGGATCCGGTGCGAGGGGAGCTTCGGGAACGGCTCGGCGAAGTCGAAGTAGTCGGCGAACTTGGCGCCGGCGGCCTCCTGGCCGTCGCGTACCCGGGAGACCAGCCGGCCCCGCGACCACATCTGCTCGCGCAGCGTGCCGATCAGGTCGGCGTCCTCGGCGAAGCGCTCGATGAGGATGGCCCGGGCGCCCTCCAGCGCGGCGGCGGCGTCGGCCACCCCCTTGCCGGCGTCGACGTAGCCGGCGGCGACCGCCTTCGGGTCCTGCGTCGGGTCGGCGAGCAGCGTCTCCGCCAGCGGCGCCAACCCGGCCTCGCGGGCGATCTGCGCCCGGGTCCGCCGCTTCGGCTTGTACGGCAGGTAGATGTCCTCCAGCCGGGACTTCGAGTCGGCCGCCATGATCTGCGCTTCCAGGGCCTCGTCGAGCTTGCCCTGGCTGCGGATGGACTCCAGCACCGCGGCCCGCCGCTCGTCCAGCTCGCGCAGGTAGCGCAGCCGCTCCTCCAGCGTGCGCAGCTGCGCGTCGTCGAGCAGGCCGGTGGCCTCCTTGCGGTAGCGGGCGATGAACGGCACGGTGGCGCCGCCGTCGAGCAGCTCCACGGCCGCCCGCACCTGACGTTCCGCGACGCCGAGCTCGTCGGCGATCCGCTGATGAACAGACTGGGTCACGATCTTGATCCGCCTTCGCTGTGGGTTCCGTGCTGCATTCTGCCGGCCGCCCCCGACGCCGCTCGCCACACCCGCCCGACGCGCCTGCGCTAGCGTGGCGATCATGGAACAAGCTGCGGATCCGCGGGCGCGCCGGCTCTTCGGCGGCAGCGCCCGGGCGCTCGGCGACCTGGCCGCCAGCCCGTTCCGGGCCGACCGGGACCGGATCGTGTCCTCGCCGTTCTTCTCCCGGCTGAACGGCGTCACCCAGGTGATCAGCCCGGGCGGCTCCGGCCTGCTGGTGCACAACCGGCTCACCCACAGCCTGAAGGTCGCGCAGGTGGCCCGGGCGATCGCCGAGCGGCTCACCGCCGACGACCGGCACCGGGACCTGCTGGAGAAGCTCGGTGGCTGCGACCCGGACGTGGTGGAGGCCGCCGCGCTCGCCCACGACCTGGGTCACCCGCCCTTCGGGCACCTGGGGGAGCGGGTGCTGGACCAGCTGGCCCGGCAGCGGCTCGGGCTGGCCGACGGGTTCGAGGGCAACGCGCAGTCGTACCGGATCGTCACCAGCACCGAGATCCGGGGCGCCGCCACCACCGGGCTCGACCTGACCGCCGCGGTCCGCGCGGCGATGCTGAAGTACCCGTGGACCCGGCTGGACCATCCGGACCCGCACCCGCGTCACCTCTCCCCGGCGCCGCGGGGCGCCGCCGCCCCGCCCGACGACCTGGAGAGCGGCTCGCTGAAGTTCGGCGCGTACCGCACGGAGCTGGCCGACCTGCGCCAGGCGCGGGAGCCGTTCGCCGGCCGGATCGCCGAGTGGCAGCAGACCGTCGAGGCGTCGGTGATGGACACCGCCGACGACATCGCGTACGCCATCCACGACGTGGAGGACTTCTACCGGGTCGGAGTGCTCCAGCAGGGGGCGGTGGCCGCCGAGCTGATGGCCTGGCAGCGCGAGGGCGGGCACCTGCGGGCGATCACCGACGGGGCCCTGGCCGGCGCGGCCCGCCGTCCCGGCTCGGCGATCGAACGGCTCCGCCGCCAGCTGCACCGCAAGGACGCCTGGATCGCCGACGACGAGGCGTTCGCCGCCGCCGTCGAGCACGTCCGGCAGGAGCTGGTGGAGGGGCTGCTGGCGCTGCCCTTCGACGGCTCGATCGAGGCCGAGCAGTACGTGGCCCGCTTCTCCGCCCGCTGGACCACCCGGTTCGTCGACGCGATCACCGTGGTCGGCGAGCCGGACGTGCGCTCCGGGCACGTGCTGCTGGGCCGGGCCCAGTGGCACGAGGTGCAGGTGCTCAAGTTCGTCCACCACCGCTTCGTGCTGGCCCGCCCGGACCTGGCCCTGCACCAGCGCGGCCAGGCCCGGCTGCTGGGCACCCTGGTCGAGGCGCTCTGGGAGTGGCTGCTCGACCCGGAGGAGGAGTCCCGGCTGCCCCGGCGGCTGCACGACCTGGTGGAGCTGGCCGAGGCGGAGCTGCACCCGCGTACCGCGGACCGGGTCGGCAAGGCCAGGGGGCGGGCGATCGTCGACTTCGTCGCGCAGCTCACCGACGGTCAGGCGGTGGCGATGCTGGACGCCCTCTCCGGCCGCTCCGGCGCCCTCTGGACCGACGCCTTCGTGCTCTGACCGGGCCCGCCGGCCGGCGGGCCCGGCCAGAGCCGGGTCAGGCGACCGCCTGCCACCAGCCGTCCACCGGCGGCGGGTCGTCCACCACGACGCGCTCGCCCGGTCGGGGCACCGCGAGCCGCACGTCGCGGGCCTTGGCCTCGGCCCAGAGCCGGTCCACCGGCTCGGACCAGTCGTGCAGGGCCAGGTTGAACGTGGCCCAGTGCACCGGGATGAACAGTCCGCCGCGCAGGTCGAGGTGGGCGGAGACCGCCTCCTCGGGGAACATGTGGATGCCCGGCCAGGCCCGGTCGTACGCGCCGATCTGCATCAGCGTCACGTCGAACGGGCCGTGCGCGGCGCCGATCTCGGCGTACCCGTCGAAGTAGCCCGAGTCGCCGGTGTAGAAGACCTTCCGGTGCGCCCCGGCCACCACCCAGGAGCTCCAGAGCGTGCCGTCGCGGCGCAGGCCCCGGCCGGAGAAGTGCTGGGCGGCGGTCGCGGTGATCTCCAACCCGCCGACCCGGTGGCTCTCCGACCAGTCCAGCTCGACGATCCGCTCCGCCGGCACGCCCCACCGGTCGAGGTGGACGCCGACGCCCAGCGGCACCAGGAACGGCGCGGACTGCCCAGCGACCAGCGCCCGCACGGTGGCCATGTCGAGGTGGTCGTAGTGGTCGTGGGAGATGAGAATCGCGTCGACCGGCGGCAGCTCGTCGAGGCGGACGGGCGGTTCGTGCAGCCGCTTCGGGCCGACCGCCGCCGACGGGGAGCAGCGGTCGCTCCACACCGGGTCGACGAGCACCCGGTGCCCCTCGATCTCGATCAGGGACGAGGCGTGGCCGTACCAGATGATGCCCAGTTCGCGTTCGGCGTCGCTCTGCGGCGCGGGCGCCGGGCGCAGCAGCGGCACCGGGGCGGTGGGGCGCCGGCGCTGCTTGCCGAAGATCAGCTCCCAGACCAGGTTCCGGCCCGGCTCGCCGGACATGGTCCGGGTGGCCGTCCGGTTGTGGAAGGTCCCGCCGCGGAACTGGGGGGAGCGCTCCGCCCGCTCCGCCCGGGCCCCGGTCAGCCGGCCGCCCAGCTGCGCCGGGACGTCCCGGGCCGTCCAGGCCAGGCCGGCCATCGCGGCCAGCCCGGCCATCCGCCACAGCCGGCCGCCGACCGCCCGCTCGAGTTCCCGTTCCGCTGGTTCCCGCATCTTCGCCCCTCCGCCGTGTCCCGCAGTACACGGTAGTCACCGTGTCGCCCCCGTGCCGGGCCGAGTCCGCCGCCGGTACCCGCGGCCGGCCGGGATGCCGTGTGGTCAGCGCAGCCGGCGCAGCACCGCCGCCCCGGCGGAGACGGCCGTCCCACCGATCGCCCGGGCGGCCCGGGGCAGGTCGGGCAGCCAGCCGCCGCGCACCGCCTCGCCGGCCGGGTTCGGGGTGAAGACCACACCCTCGTTCGGGGGCACCGGGTGGTTCGTCAGCCCGCCGATCCGCATCAGCGGCCCGACGAGCGCGTCGTACACCGCGGGGAATGCGGTGAAGCCGACCCGCATGACCACGTTGACCCGGCCCACCGAGACCTCCCGGCGGGGCCGGTCGGCGCAGTGCGCGATGGCCCGGGCGACCCGCTCCGGGGTGGTGATCGGCAGCGGCGGCCGGCCCGTCCGGCCCACGTAGTTGGCGGCCTGCTGGTAGACCGGGGTGTCCACGCTGCCCGGGGTGACCAGGCAGACGTTCACCCCGGACAGGTCGCGGGACTCCTGCTGCAACGCCCGGGTCAGGCCCTGCAACCCCCACTTGCTGGTCACGTAGCCGCTCATGTACGGCGCGGTGATGTGCCCGAGCACCGACCCGGTGAGGATCAGCGTCCCGCCACCGGCGGCCTTGAACTGCCGCAGGGCCACCCGGGCGGCCCCGGCGGCGCCCAGCAGGTCGGTGCGGACCACCCGCTCGAAGACCTCCTCCGGGATCTCCTCGAAGCGCCCGTACGCCATCACCGCGGCGGTGTGCACCCAGACGTCGATCCGGCCGTACCGCTCGATCGCCGCCGCGGCCAGCGCGTCGAGTGCTCCCGGCTCGGTGACGTCGGTCGGCACGTCGTACGCCTCGCCGCCCGCCTCGGCGCACTCCCTGCGTACCTGCGCCAGGGTGGTCGGGGAGCGGGCGGCGAGGACCAGTCGGTCCCCGCGCCCGGCGAACTCGCACGCGGCCGCCCGACCGATGCCACTGGTCGCCCCGGTGATCACCACTACCCGGCTCACGGTGCGAGCACGACCTTCACGCAGCCGTCCTCCTTCTTCTGGAACATCTCGTACGCCTTCGGCGCCTCGGTCAGCGGCACCCGGTGGGTGCGCAGGTCCTCCACGCCCAGCGGGTCGTCGTCGCCGGCGAGCAGCGGCATGATCTCGTCGGTCCAGCGGCGCACGTGGCACTGCCCCATCCGCAGCTGGATGCCCCGGTCGAACATCTCCATCAGCGGCATCGGGTCGACCTCGCCGCCGTACACGCCGGAGATGGAGACGGTGCCGCCACGGCGGACCGCCTTGAGCGCGGCCTTGAGCACCACCAGCCGGTCCACGCCGACCTTGTCGGTCATCGTCCGGGCCAGCTTGTCGGGGAGCAGCCCGGCGGCGGTCTGGGCGAGCTTGCCCGAGGTGGAGCCGTGCGCCTCCATGCCGACCGCGTCGATCACCGCGTCCGGGCCGCGCCCGTCGACCAGGTCGATCAGCGCGCCGGGGACGTCGTCGAGTTCGGTGACGTCGAGCGTCTCGATGCCGTGCCGGCGGGCCATCGCCAGCCGCTCCGGCACCAGGTCCAGGCCGATCACCCGGCCGGCGCCGAGGTGCCGGCCGATCCGGGCGCAGAACTGCCCGACCGGGCCGAGCCCGAAGACCGCCAGGGTGCCGCCGGGCGGGGTGTCGGCGTACTTCACCGCCTGCCATGCGGTCGGGAGGATGTCGCTGAGGTAGAGGTAACGCTCGTCGGCGCCGGTCTCCGGGATCTTGATCGGGCCGAACTGGGCCTGCGGGACCCGCAGGTACTCGGCCTGCCCGCCGGGGACCGAGCCGTAGAGCGAGGTGTAGCCGAACAGCGACGCGCCCTTGCCCTCGGCGGTCACCTGGGTGGTCTCGCACTGCGCGTAGAGTTGCCGCTCGCACATCCAGCAGTGGCCGCAGGCGATGTTGAACGGCACGACCACCCGGTCGCCCGGCTTGAGCCGGGTCACCCCCGAGCCGACCTCCTCGACGATGCCCATCGGCTCGTGGCCGAGGATGTCGCCGGGCTTCAGGAAGGGCCCGAGCACCTCGTAGAGGTGCAGGTCGGAGCCGCAGATGGCGGTCGAGGTGATCCGGACGATGGCGTCGGTCGGCTCCTCGATGCGGGGATCGGGTACCTCGTCCACGCGTACGTCACGCTTGCCGTGCCAGGTCAGTGCCTTCATGCCTGTGTTCCCCTCTCGGTGCCGTCCATGGGACTGCTACCCGGAGGGGGTGACTTGAACCGGACACGCGCGGGCGTGGACGTGGCGGCCGACCCGGTTTCCAGGGCGGCGGACCGGGTGATCGCGGGACACTGACGGGATGCTCTTCGGAAGCTGACGGGATGCTCGTCGCAGCCTACGAACGTGATGCCGTTGACGACATCGGGCCGATGCGGGCCGGGCGACGGGGCAGATGGGACCGGCAGCGATGACGTCGCCGCCATCAGGTTTGTAGCGCCCGTCGAGCCCGTCCACCGCCGTCCGGCACCGCCGCCCCGGCGGCCGCCCGCCGCCTGCCGCCGCGTGCCCGGCGGCCGCCCACTGGCGGGAACCGGGCCGGCGGCGCGGACGGCGTCCCGGCGTACCTCCGGAAGCGGTCGACCGCCGCACCCCGGGTGGGGTACGGCGGTCGGTGAGCCGGACGGCGGGCGGACCCGTCGGTGGCGTCAGGAGCCCGGGGTGTTCCCGCGCGTGGTGGTCGCCTTGAGGTAGTCCCGGTTGAGCCGGCCGATGGTGTTCAGCGGGATGCCCTTCGGGCAGACCGCGGTGCACTCACCGGCGTTGGTGCAGCCGCCGAAGCCGGCTTCGTCGTGCGCGTCGACCATGCCGATCACCCGGGTGTAACGCTCCGGCTGGCCCTGCGGCAGCAGCGAGAGCTGGGTGATCTTGGCGGCGGTGAAGAGCATGCCGGAGCCGTTCGGGCAGGCCGCCACGCAGGCGCCGCAGCCGATGCAGGCGGCCGACTCGAAGGCGGCGTCCGCGTCGGCCTTCGGCACCGGGGTGGCGTGCGCCTCGGGAGCGCTACCGGTCGGCGCGGTGACGTACCCACCGGCGGCGATGATCTTGTCGAAGGCGCCCCGGTTGACCACCAGGTCCTTGACGACCGGGAAGGCCCGGGCCCGCCACGGCTCGATGTCGATCGTCTCGCCGTCGGAGAACTGCCGCATGTGCAGCTGGCAGGCGGTGGTCCCGCGCTGCGGGCCGTGCGCGTTGCCGTTGATCACCATGCCGCAGGCGCCACAGATGCCCTCACGGCAGTCGTGGTCGAACGCCACCGGCTCGTCCCCGTTGAGGATGAGGCGCTCGTTGAGCACGTCGAGCATCTCCAGGAACGACATGTCCGGGGAGACGTCCTCGACCTGGTAGGTCACCATCCGACCCTTGTCGTTGGGGCCGGTCTGGCGCCAGATGCGCAGGGTCAGGTTCACTTGTAGCTCCGCTGCGTGGGGTGGACGTATTCGAAGACCAGGTCTTCCTTGTGCAGCACGGACGGCGTGCCGCTGCCGGTGTACTCCCAGGCCGCGACGTAGCTGAACCGCTCGTCGTCGCGCTGCGCCTCACCGTCCGGGGTCTGATGCTCGGCCCGGAAGTGACCGCCGCAGGACTCCTCCCGGTGCAGGGCGTCGATGCACATCAGCTCCGCCAGCTCGAAGAAGTCGGCCACCCGGCCGGCCTTCTCCAGCGACTGGTTGAGGCCCTCGCCGTCGCCCGGCACCTTGACCCGCTTCCAGAACTCGTCGCGCAGCGCCCGGATCTCGTCGATCGCCTTGCGCAGCCCGGCCTCGCTGCGCTCCATGCCGCAGTGCTCCCACATGATCTGGCCGAGCTCGCGGTGGAACGAGTCCACGGTCCGGTCGCCGTCGACGGCGAGCAGCCGGGAGATCCGGTCCTCGACCTCACGGCGGGCCGCGACCGCCTCCGGGTGGCTCGCCTCGACCTTGTCCAGCGGGCCGGAGGCGAGGTAGTTGGCGATGGTGTTGGGCAGCACGAAGTAGCCGTCCGCGAGGCCCTGCATCAGCGCCGAGGCGCCGAGCCGGTTGGCGCCGTGGTCGGAGAAGTTCGCCTCGCCGATCACGAACAGGCCCGGGATGGTGGACTGCAGGTCGTAGTCGACCCAGAGGCCGCCCATCGTGTAGTGCACGGCCGGGTAGATCCGCATCGGGACCTCGTACGGGTCCTCGCCGGTGATCCGCTCGTACATCTCGAAGAGGTTGCCGTACTTGGCCTCGATGGCCTTGCGGCCGAGCCGGTTGATCGCGTCGGCGAAGTCCAGGTAGACGCCGAGCTTGGTCGGCCCGACGCCGCGGCCCTCGTCGCAGACGTTCTTCGCCGCGCGGGAGGCGATGTCCCGGGGGACCAGGTTGCCGAAGGAGGGGTAGATCCGCTCCAGGTAGTAGTCCCGCTCGTCCTCGCCGATGTCCTTCGGGCTGCGGTCGTCGCCCTTGGCCTTCGGCACCCAGACCCGGCCGTCGTTGCGCAGCGACTCGCTCATCAGGGTCAGCTTCGACTGGTGGTCGCCGGAGACCGGGATGCAGGTCGGGTGGATCTGCGTGTAGCAGGGGTTGGCGAAGTACGCGCCCTTGCGGTGCGCCCGCCAGGACGCGGTGACGTTGCAGCCCTTGGCGTTGGTGGAGAGGTAGAAGACGTTGCCGTAGCCGCCGGAGGCCAGCACCACCGCGTCGGCCATCTCGGTGGTGATCTCACCGGTGATGAGGTCGCGCACCACGATGCCGCGGGCCTTGCCGTCGACGATGACCAGCTCCAGCATCTCGTGCCGGGTGTTCATCTCCACGTTGCCCAGGCCGATCTGCCGCTCCAGCGCCTGGTACGCGCCGAGCAGCAGCTGCTGGCCCGTCTGGCCCCGGGCGTAGAAGGTGCGCTGCACCTGGGCGCCGCCGAAGGAGCGGGTGTCCAGCAGGCCGCCGTACTCGCGGGCGAAGGGCACGCCCTGGGCCACGCACTGGTCGATGATGTTGACCGACACCTCGGCCAGCCGGTGCACGTTCGACTCCCGGGAGCGGAAGTCGCCGCCCTTGACGGTGTCGTAGAAGAGCCGGTGCACCGAGTCGCCGTCGTTGCGGTAGTTCTTGGCGGCGTTGATGCCACCCTGCGCGGCGATCGAGTGCGCCCGCCGGGGGCTGTCCTGGTAGCAGTAGCTCTTGACCCGGTAGCCCTGCTCGGCCAGGGTGGCCGCGGCCGAACCGCCGGCCAGGCCGGTGCCCACCACGATCACCGTCATCTTCCGGCGGTTGGCCGGGTTGACCAGCTTGGCCTCGAAGCGACGGGTCTCCCAGCGCTTGTCGATCGGGCCCTCGGGAGCCTTGGTGTCGGCGATCGGGTCGCCCTCGGTGAAGAGATCCATGTCAGGACACCAATCCGGTGAGTACGGCGAACGGAACCGCCAGGTAGCCGGCGGTCAGCGTCACGGCGAAGACCAGCGCCAGGCGGCGGGCGCGGCGCTCACCCTTCGGGGTCTGCTGGCCGAGGCTGCGGAACGCGCTGAACGCGCCGTGGCGCAGGTGGAATCCGAGCGCCACCACGGCCAGGGTGTAGAAGAGCGTCACGTACCAGCGTTCCGGCGCGAAGTCGGCCACCACGTTGCTGTGCGGCCGGGCAGGGTCGCCGACCGGGTTCAGCGTGCCGGTGGTCAGGTCCAGGATGTGGTAGATCACGAAGAGCAGGATGATCACCCCACCCCAGCGCATGGTGCGGGCCGCGTAGCTGCCGTGCACCTTCGTGCGGTGGGCGTACCGCACCGGGCGGGCGGCGCGGGCGCGCACGGCCAGCAGGGTGGCGGCCCCGATGTGGGCCAGCACCGCGACGACCAGCACGGTGCGCTGGATCCACAGGTACCAGCCGGCCGCGAGCAGCGGCGTGCCGAGGTCGCGCAGCCAGTGCGCGTAGTGGTTGAACGCTTCGGCACCCGTGAAGATCTTCAGGTTGCCGAGCATGTGCGCGACGAGGAAGAGCACCAGGAGGATGCCCGTCACCGCCATGACGGCCTTCAGGCCGACGTTCGAGCGGATGGGCGACCGAGTTTTCGTGATTACCACCTGACCGACGCTAGGAGCAGTTCGATCAGGCGTCCAATGCATCGACTTCGCAGTCTTAATAGCCGTAGGCTATGTAGATGCAGCTCCATCAGCTCAGGTACTTCGTCGCGGTCGCAGAAGTACGACATTTCACCCAAGCCGCCGACCTCGTCGGCATCACCCAGCCCTCGCTGAGTAAGCAAATTCACGCCCTGGAGACCGACCTCGGGGCCCCGCTCTTCGAACGGGTAAGGGGCAACATCACCCTCACCGCCGCGGGCGACGTGCTGCTGCCGCTGGCGAAGCGGATCCTGGCCGACGTCGAGACCGCCACCCGCGAGGTGCAGGAGCTGGTCGGGCTGCGCCGGGGCCGGGTCCGGCTCGGCGCCACCCCCAGCCTCGCCACCTCGCTCGCCCCGCCGGTGCTGCGCCGGTTCCGCGACGCCCACCCCACCGTCGACCTGCGGGTGGAGGAGGGCGGCTCGCAGGACCTCGTCCGCGACCTGCTCCGCGGCGACCTCGACCTGGCCCTGATCATCATGCCGGCGCAGGGCGCCGACCCGGGGCTGCGCGTCGACCCCATCCTGCGGGAGAGCCTGGTGGTCGCCTCGGTGGAGCCGCTGCCCGCCGCGGCGGACGGCGGGGAGCTGCGCATCACCGACCTGCGCGGCCAGCCCCTGGTGATGTTCCGCGAGGGCTACGACCTGCGCGACGCCACCATCCAGGCCTGTCGGGACGCCGGCTTCGAGCCCACCTTCTCGGTCGACGGCGGGGAGATGGACGCCGTGCTGAGCTTCGTCGAGGCAGGCCTGGGCATCGCCCTGGTCCCCGGCATCGTGGTCGCCCGCCGGGCCGGCGTCCGGGTCACCCGGCTCGCCCCGCCCGGCGTCCGGCGGACCATCGCGGTGGCGCGCCGCCGCGACGTGGTACCCACCCACGCCGGCCGGGAGCTGCGCCGGATCCTGCTGGAGTACGTCCACGACGCCACCGCCACCGACGAGCTGCCGCCCGGCGTCGAGCCGCTGGCCTAGCGCCCTTCGGCGTCGTCCATGGCCCGGTAGATCCGCTGCTCCGACACGGGGTACGGAGTGCCCAGCGCCTGGGCGAAGACGTTCACCCGCAGCTCCTCGATCATCCAGCGGATCTGCCGGACCGGCGCGGACTGCCGCCGACTCGGCGGCAGCGCGGCCAGCAGGTCGCCGTACTCCTTCTGCACCACCGCGATCCGGTCCTGCTGGGACTTGTCCCGCTGCGGGTTGCCGGGCAGCCGGTCCAGCCGCCGCTCGATCGCGGTCAGGTAGCGCAGCAGGTCCGGCAGGCGGGCGTACCCGGCCTCGGTGATGAAGCCCGGGTGCACCAGCCCGGCGAGCTGGTTGCGGATGTCCGCCAGCGCGGCCACCACGGCCAGGTTGCGGGTGGCGCCGAGTCGCTGCTCCACCGCGTACGCCGCGGCGAGCACCCGGCGGACCCGGTCCATCACCTCGACCACGGTGTCGACCAGGTCGGCGCGGACCCGGTCGCGCAGCGCGGCGAAGCCCTCGGCGTCCCACGCCGGTCCGCCCGCGTCACCGATCAGCTTGTCGATCGCCGCCCCGGCGGAGTCCTCGATGAGCTGCTGCACCCCGCCGTGCGGGTTGCGGCTCAGCGCCAGCTTCGCCTCGTTGGTCAGTCGCCCCTGCAGGAACTTCGCCGGCGACGGCACGGTCAGCCGGAGCAGCCGCCGGGTGCCGGCCCAGTGCGCGGCGGCCTGCTCGGCCTCCGAGTCGAAGACCTTCACCCCCACCGTCGAGCCCTCGTCGACCAGTGCTGGGTACGCGGTCACCGCGTACCCCGCGCGGACCTGCTCGACGGTGCGCGGCAGGGCCCCGATGCTCCACTGGGTCAGACCGGTACGGGCCACGTCCGGCGCGGCGGCCGCGACGACCTGGCGTACCTCCTGGCGGAGCTGGCGTTGCAGGGCCGTCAGGTCCTTGCCCTCGGCGACCGGCTTGTTCTCCTCGTCCAGCACCCGGAAGCCGACCCGCAGGTGCGCCGGGAGCCGGGCGGTGTCCCAGGCGTCGCGGGGCACGGTCACCCCGGTCATCCGGCGCAGCTGACGGGTGAGCGCGTCGAGCAGCGGCTCCTCGCCGGGGGTGATCGCGGCGAGCGCGGCCCGGGCGTAGTCGGGCACCGGGACGAAGTTGCGCCGGATCGCCTTGGGCAGCGACCGGATCAGCGCGATGACCAGCTCCTCGCGCAGCCCCGGCACCTGCCAGTCGAAGCTCTCCGCCGGCACCTGGTTGAGCAGCGGCAGCGGGATGTCCACCGTGACGCCGTCGCTCGGCGCGGTCGGGTCGAAGGTGTACGTCAGCGGCAGGGCCACCCCGTCGGCCCGCCACTCGTCCGGGTAGTCGGCCTCGTCCACCCCGCCGCGACCGGAGTTGACCAGCAGCTCCCGGGTGAAGGTGAGCAGCTCCGGGTTCTCCCGGCGGGCCTTCTTCCACCACGAGTCGAAGTGCCGGCCGGAGACCACGTCGGCGGGGATCCGCTGGTCGTAGAAGTTGAAGATCGTCTCGTCGTCGACCAGGATGTCCCGGCGGCGGGCCCGGTTCTCCAGTTCCTCGATCTCGGTGAGGAGCTTCTGGTTGTCCCGCCAGAACTGGTGGTGGGTCTGCCAGTCGCCCTCGACCAGCGCGTGCCGAATGAACAGCTCCCGGCTCAGCGCCGAGTCGATCCGGCCGAAGTTGACCTTGCGGGAGGTGACCAGCGGGATGCCGTACAGGGTGACCTTCTCGTAGGCCATCACCGCGGCCTGCTTCTTCTCCCAGTGCGGCTCGCTGTAGCTGCGTTTGACCAGGTGTTGGGCCAGCGGTTCCACCCACTCCGGCTCGACCCGCCCGGCCACCCGGCCCCAGAGCCGGGAGGTCTCCACCAGCTCGGCGGCCATCACCCAGCGCGGCGGCTTCTTGAACAGCGCCGAACCGGGGAAGATCACGAACTTCGCGCCCCGGGCGCCCAGGTACTCGTGCTTCTGGGCGTCCTTGAGCCCGATGTGCGACAGCAGGCCCGGCAGCAGCGACTGGTGCACCTTCGGGGTGTCGATCTCCTCCGGCAGGTCCGCGGCCGGACCGCGGCGACCGCCGGCTCCGTCCGTGTCGGTGGCCGCCGCCGCGACGCGCCGGCCGCGCCGCGCGTCGCCCTGATCGGGGGTACGCAGCACCTGGCGCAGCTGGCTGACGATGTCCTGCCACTCCCGCACCCGC
Source organism: Micromonospora sp. BS32 (assembly GCF_059089345.1). NCBI lineage: Bacteria > Bacillati > Actinomycetota > Actinomycetes > Micromonosporales > Micromonosporaceae > Micromonospora > Micromonospora sp. BS32. Next base: position 189,739 of record NZ_JBSSHR010000008.1, on the reverse strand, counting down.
AGGTAGTTCAGGTACTCCGCCTTGCACATCCGGCGGAACGCGCTGGACGACAGCTCCCGCTGCTGCTCGCGCAGGTAGCGCCAGAGGTTGAGGAAGGCGACGAAATCCGATTCCTTGTCGGCGAACCGGGCGTGCGCCTGGTCGGCCTGGGCCTGCTTCTCCGCCGGCCGCTCCCGCGGGTCCTGGATCGACAGCGCGGCGGCGATCACCACCACCTCGGTGGCGCAGCCGTTGCGCTCGCCCTCCAGCACCATCCGGGCCAGCCGTGGGTCGACCGGGAGTTGCGCCAGCCGCCGGCCCAGTGCGGTGAGCCGCTTCGCCGGGTCGGTCTCGGCCGGGTCGAGCGCGCCCAGCTCGTGCAGCAGGTTCACGCCGTCGGCGACGTTGCGCCGGTCCGGCGGGTCGATGAACGGGAACGCGGCGACGTCGCCGAGCCCGATCGAGGTCATCTGGAGGATGACCGAGGCGAGGTTGGTGCGCAGGATCTCCGGGTCGGTGAACTCCGGGCGGGAGAGGAAGTCCGGCTCGTCGTAGAGGCGGATGCAGATGCCGTCCGAGGTACGACCGCAGCGCCCCTTGCGCTGGTTGGCCGAGGCCTGGGAGACCGGCTCGATCGGCAGCCGCTGCACCTTGAGCCGGCTGGAGTAGCGCGAGATCCGGGCGGTGCCCGGGTCCACCACGTACTTGATGCCAGGGACGGTCAGCGAGGTCTCCGCGACGTTGGTGGCGAGCACCACCCGGCGCCCGGCGTGCGGGGCGAAGACCCGGTGCTGCTCGGCGGAGGACAGCCGGGCGTACAGCGGCAGGATCTCGGTGCCGAGCAGCGACCGTCTCTTCTCCACCAGCTTGCCCAGGGCGTCGGCGGTGTCCCGGATCTCCCGCTCGCCGCTGAGGAAGACCAGGATGTCACCGGGGCCCTCGGCGGCCAGCTCCTCGACCGCGTCGCCGATCGCCTGGATCTGGTCGCGGACGTTCTCCTCGTCGTCGCCGGAGTCCTCGTCGGCCTCGCTCACCTCGACCAGCGGCCGGTACCGCACCTCGACGGGGTAGGTCCGCCCGGAGACCTCGACCACCGGCGCCGGCTTCCCCTCGCTGTCGGCGAAGTGCTTCGCGAACCGGTCGGTTTCGATGGTCGCCGAGGTGATGATCACCTTGAGGTCGGGGCGGCGGGGGAGGAGCTGCCTCAGGTAGCCGAGGATGAAGTCGATGTTGAGGCTGCGCTCGTGCGCCTCGTCGATGATCAACGTGTCGTACTGGCGGAGCATCCGGTCGTTCTGCAGCTCGGCCAGCAGGATGCCGTCGGTCATCAGCTTGACCAGGCTCCGGTCACCGACCTGGTCGGTGAAGCGGACCTTGTAGCCCACCACGTCACCCAGCTCGGTGCCGAGCTCCTCGGCAATCCGGTCGGCCACCGTCCGGGCTGCCAACCGCCGGGGCTGGGTGTGCCCGATCAGGCCGCTGATGCCGCGCCCCAGCTCCAGGCAGATCTTCGGTAGCTGGGTGGTCTTTCCGGAGCCGGTCTCGCCGGCCACGATCACCACCTGGTGGTCGCGGATCGCGGCGGCGATGTCGTCCCGGCGCTCGCTGACCGGCAGCTGGGCCGGGTAGGTGATCACCGGCACGGCGGTGCGCCGGTCGGCCAGCCGGGCCTCGGCCCGGGCCACGTCCGCGGCGATCTCGGCCAGCGCGTCGTCGCGCCGCTGCGGGTCCTTCAGCCGGCGTACCCCGTCCAGCCGTCGTTGCAGGCGGCGCTGGTCGCGGTACATCAGGAGGTCGAGGCGGCGGTGCAGCTCACGGGCGGTGACGGCGTCGGCGGGTACGGCTGGATTCTGCATGTCGTCGCCAAGGATAGGCAGCCCGCCGCCGGACCGCCCGCGGGTTACCGCCCGCCCCAGGCCACACCCCGGGTCGCTGTCTGGGGGACCGGGGGCCCGGCCGCTAGGCTTGCCGCCGAACGACACGATCTCCGGGGGGCCGAAATGACGATGCGGGACGTCGACCGCGCACTGGTGCAGGCCGCCACGGCCGTCGCCAAGCTGCGCTGCCGCAGCGAGAACCACACCGTCGCGGCGGCCGCCCGGACCGCCGACGGCCGGATCTTCACCGGGGTGAACGCCTACCACTTCACCGGCGGCCCCTGCGCCGAGCTGGTCACCATCGGCGTGGCCGCCACCCAGGGGGCGGGCACGCTGGAGACCATCGTGGCGGTGGGCGACCGGGGGCGCGGGGTGATCCCGCCCTGCGGTCGGTGCCGCCAGGTGCTGCTGGACTACTTCCCGTCGATCCGGGTGATCGTCGGCACGGCGGACGAGCTGCGGGCGGTCGGAGTGCGGGAGCTGTTGCCGGACACCTACGTCTGGGCCGACCACCAGATCGAGCCAACGCTGACCGTCCGGACCGGGCAGTGGCCGATGCCGACCGTGCCGGGCAGCCGGCCCGCGTCGGAGGACTGACCCGGTCAGTCCCCGGCCGCCGCCTCCAGCATCGACCGGGGCACGCCGACGCTCTCGTACCGCACGTTGCCCTCCGGCACCATCCAGCTCGCCACCCGGACCACGAGCTGGCCGGCGCGTACCGCCGGGTCGTTGGTGTAGAGCTCGCGGGCCTCCTCCGCGGCGATCGGGAGCACCGCGAGACCACGCAGTGTGGGGTCGTCCGGGTCCAGGAACGGCCCGGCGGCGAGGACCAGCCCCTGCTCCACGAGCCCCGCCTGGTGGGCCAGGTGGGCGTCCTGCAGCCGGTCGGCGGCGTCCCGAGGTAGCTCGGGCGCGTCCGCCGGGCGGGACAGGAGCACCACGGTGTGCTGGTCGAATCGCATAGACCCAGCGAATACCCCCTCGCCGCCCGCCAGGCGCAGTTTCCCGGAAAGAGTGGCTACCGACGTCGGACAGCCACTCTTTCCGTGAGAATGCGCGCCTGGCAGGCGGGGGTGGGGTGGGTCAGGCGGCGGTGGACCAGAGGGAGCGGAAGGCGGCGGCCTCGCCGGCCAGCCAGCGTTCGACCTGTTCGGGCTTGACGGTGGGGGGCATGCGGTGGGACTCGCCGCGGCGGACGTCGACCAGGACCGGTTCGGCGTGCGGCAGCACCGCGTCCATGTGGCGGGCCATCAGGTGCAGGGTGGCCAGGGTGGCCTCCTCGCTCGGCGGGGCCTCGTCGAAGTGCAGCCGGACCGCCTCGGCGCGGCCGTCGGCGTACCGGACGCCGAAGTGCGGGTTGATCTTGACGGGCAGGTCGCCGAGCATGGCGAGGGCGTCACGGGTCTGGGCCAGGTCGACGCCGGCCGGCTCGCCCAGCGACTCCAGCCAGGCCGTGGCGCCCGGGACGAGCGCCTGGTAGAGCGGGCGCCAGCGGGGCTTGACCAGATCGGCGACCTGCGCCAGGTGGGTGCCGCCGGTGTGGAAGGCGACATCGGCCTTGAGGGCCTTGACGAACTGGCCGTGCGGGTTGAAGCCGTGCCGGCTGGCCCGCTGCTTGCGCAGCCCGCCGACGAAGGTGGCCTTGGTCGGCCCGGTGCGGTCGACATACCGGGTGAAGCCCAGGAGCGTGGCGTAGGGGGTGAGCGGGGTGGCGGAGGTGGGCGCGGTCACGAGCGTCCTCCCAGGTCAAGAACTCGATTAGTACATACATTCTAATCGACGGGCCTGACATCGCCCAGGGTACGAAAGGGGCCGCCCGGACACTCCGGACGGCCCCTTTCGAACAAAATCTCAGAGCTGGCCGACGTCCGTGATCCGGATGACGGCGGCGCCCGCCTCGTCGCTGGCGGCGAGGTCCACCTCGGCGCTGATGCCCCAGTCGTGGTCGCCCTCGGGGTCGTCCAGGATCTGCCGCACCGTCCACCGGTCCCGACCCTGCTCGATCATCAGCAGCGCCGGCCCGCGCGCGTCCGGCCCCACCCCGATCCCGTCGTACGACTCGAAGTAGGGCTCCAGCGCCTCGGCCCAGGCGTCGGCGTCCCAGCCCGACGCGGAGTCCAGCTCGCCGAGGTCGTACCAGCGGCGCAGGGCGGCCAGCTCGACCCGACGGAACAGCGCGTTGCGCACCAGCACCCGGAAGGCGCGGGCGTTGCGGGTCACTGCCGGGACCCGTTCCTCGAGGGAGGCGTGCGCCTGCGCGGCGTCGGCGACGTCGGACGGGTTGCGCAGCCGCTCCCACTCGTCGATCAGGCTGGAGTCGACCTGGCGGACCAGCTCACCCAGCCACTCGATGAGGTCGACCAGCTCCTCGGTCTTGGCGTCCTCGGGGACGGTCTGCCGCAGCGTCTTGTACGCGTCGGCGAGGTAGCGCAGGACGAGGCCCTCGGAGCGGGTGAGGGAGTAGAACTGCACGTACTCGGTGAAGGTCATCGCCCGCTCGTACATGTCCCGGACGACGGACTTGGGGGAGAGCTCGTGGTCGGCGACCCACGGGTGACCCTGCCGGTACATCTCGTACGCGGCCCCCAGCAGCTCGGCCAGGGGCTTGGGCCAGGTCACCTCGTCGAGCAGCTCGATCCGGGCCTCGTACTCGATGCCCTCGGCCTTCATCGCGGCGACCGCCTCGCCCCGGGCCTTGAACTGCTGGGCGGAGAGCACCTGGCGCGGGTCGTCGAGGATCGACTCGATCACCGAGAGCACGTCCAGGGCGTACGACGGGGAGTCGACGTCGAGCAGCTCGATCGCGGCCAGCGCCAGCGGGGAGAGCGGCTGGTTGAGCGCGAAGTCGAGCTGGAGGTCGACGGTGAGCCGGACCCGCCGGCCCGTCTCGTCGGGCTGGTCGAGCTGCTCGACCACCCCGCCGGCGCGCAGCGCCCGGTAGATGGCGATGGCCCGGCGGATGTGCCGGCGCTGGGCGGCGGCGTCCTCGTGGTTGTCGGTGAGCAGGTGCCGCATGGCGGTGAACGCGTCACCGGGGCGACCGATGACGTTGAGCAGCATCGAGTGGCTGACCTGGAAGCTGGACGTCAGCGGCTCCGGCTCGGCCTCGACCAGGCGCTGGAAGGTCGGCTCGCCCCAGCCGATCGAGCCCTCCGGCGGCTTCTTCTTGACCACCTTGCGGCGCTTCTTCGGGTCGTCGCCGGCCTTGGCCAGGGCCTTCTCGTTCTCGATCACGTGCTCGGGGGCCTGCACCACGACCCGGCCCAGGGTGTCGAAGCCGGCCCGCCCGGCCCGGCCGGCGATCTGGTGGAACTCGCGGGCCTTGAGCAGCCGGGTGCGCACCCCGTCGTACTTGGACAGGCCGGTGAAGAGCACGGTGCGGATCGGCACGTTGATCCCGACGCCAAGGGTGTCGGTGCCGCAGATGACCTTGAGCAGCCCGGCCTGGGCCAGGGTCTCCACCAGGCGGCGGTACTTGGGCAGCATGCCGGCGTGGTGCACGCCGATGCCGTGCCGGACCAGCCGGGACAGCGTCTTGCCGAAGCCGGAGGTGAACCGGAAGTTCCCGATCGCCTGGGCGATCATGTCCTTCTCGGCGCGCGTGCAGACGTTGACGCTCATCAGCGCCTGGGCCCGTTCCAGCGCGGCGGCCTGGGTGAAGTGCACGACGTAGACCGGCGCCTGCTTGGTCTCCAGCAGCTCCTCGAGGGTCTCGTGCATCGGCGTGGTCGCGTACGAGAAGAGGAGCGGGACCGGCCGCTCGGCCGAGCGCACGACGGCGGTGGGCCGGCCGGTACGCCGGGACAGGTCGTCGACGAAGCGGGTGGTGTCGCCGAGGGTGGCCGACATCAGCACGAACTGCGCCTGCGGCAGCTCGATGATCGGCACCTGCCAGGCCCAGCCCCGGTCCGGCTCGGCGTAGAAGTGGAACTCGTCCATGACCACCTGGCCGACGTCGGCCTTCGCGCCCTCGCGCAGCGCGAGGTTGGCCAGGATCTCGGCGGTGCAGCAGATGATCGGGGCATCGGCGTTGACGCTGGCGTCGCCGGTGAGCATGCCGACGTTCTCGGCGCCGAAGACCTCGCAGAGGGCGAAGAACTTCTCCGAGACCAGGGCCTTGATCGGGGCGGTGTAGAAGGTGGTCCGGTCGTCGGCCAGGGCGGCGAAGTGGGCGGCGATCGCGACCAGGCTCTTGCCCGAGCCGGTCGGCGTGTTCATGATCACGTTGGCGCCGGAGACGATCTCGATGACCGCCTCCTCCTGGTGGGGATAGAGGTCGAGGCCGCGCTCCTTCGCCCAACCGGCGAACGCGTCGAAGAGGGTGTCGGGGTCGGCGCGTCGAGGCAGCGCGGCAGTGAGCGTCATAGCGCCCCCATCGTGCCTGGGACACGCCCCCACCCGCCAACCGGGCCTCCCCGGCGGCACGGGAGGGGTCAGGGGTGCCGGTGGTGGATCAGGTCGAAGATCGGGCGACCGGCGGTGAGGGCGCGGCGTTCGAACTTGGTGACCGGACGGTGGGCCGGGCGGGGCGCGAAGCCGTCGTGCGCGTCGACCAGGCCGGGGTCGGCGGCCAGGGTCTCCCGCATCGACTCGGCGTACTCGGCCCAGTCGGTCGCGCAGTGCAGCGTCCCGCCGGGTGCGAGGCGCGAGCGCAGCAGCGCCACGTGGCTGGGCTGGATCAGCCGCCGCTTGTGGTGCCGGGACTTCGGCCAGGGGTCGGGGAAGAAGACGTGCACGGCGTCCAGCGAGCCCTCGGGCAGGGCGCGGACCAGGTCCAGCGCGTCCCCCCGGGCGATCCGGACGTTGCCCAGCCGGTGCCGGTCGACCACGTCGAGCAGGTTGGCGAGGCCCGGGGTGTGCACCTCGACCGCCAGGTAGTCGCGGTCCGGGTCGGCGGCGGCCATCGCGGCGGTGGCGTCGCCCATGCCGGAGCCGATCTCCAGCACCACCGGGGCGCCGCGACCGAAGAACGCCGTCGGGTCGACCGGGCCGTCGAGGTCGGCGATGTCGATCCCGTACGCCGGCCAGAGCCGTTCCAGCGCGTCCGTCTGGCGGTCGCTCATCCGGCCGCGCCGGGGGTGGAAGGTGCGGATCGGGGCGGCCGGGCCGGCGGGGTTCAGGTCGGTGGTGGTCACAGCGACCCGAGCGTACGCGACGGTTCCGGCGTATCGGATGTGATGTACGCCCGGGGGTGAGACGATGCATCCCGTACGGCAGGTCGGTGCTTTGCCGCCCCGGCGCTGCCCGTCGGCGCCGAAGGGGGGCAGGGTGTCGGTCACGCTCCAGCGCACCGCGCTGGCGGTCGCGTTCGGGGTGCTCGCTCCGGCGCTGGGCGGCGCGAGTGCCGCCCTGGCCGCCGGGGGTACCGCCCCGGCCGCCGCCCCGCGCGCCCTGGCGCCGGCCCCCGGCCCGTCGGACACCCAGCCGTCCCCGGCCGACATGGTCTTCGTGGAGGTCACCCCGAGCACCGTCGAGGCCGGCTTCCTGGTCGGTATCCGGGCCAGTTGCCGGGACAACTCGATCCCGGCGACCGTCGTCTCGGACGCCTTCGGGCGGATCCAGGTGCAGCCGCAGCGGGGGGAGTTGACCGCGTCGCCGATGGTCCGGGAGCGCACCCGCCCCGGCAACTACCGGGTCAAGCTGGAGTGCCCGAACGGCGCGACCGCCTCGACGATGCTCCAGGTGGTCAAGGCGATGAAGCCGAGCCCCGGCCCGCACACCGGCTTCGGCGGTGCCGCCGGTGGCCCGGACCTCACCGGCCTGCTGGTCCCGGGTGGCCTCGCGCTGACCATCGGCGGCGCGGTCGTCGGCCTCGTGGCGGCCCGCCGGCCCCGTGGCGTCGCCGGGCGCTGACCATGCTGCCGCCGCCCGCCTCGGCGCCCACCCGACGTGACCCCACGCCCGGACGCCGCCCCTGGTCGGTGCCGCTGGCCGTGGTGCTGGTGCTGGTGGGTGTCTTCGCCACCGGCGCCGGGCTGGGCAGCACGGTCGGGCCGTTCGACTGGGCCGCGTCGCCGCAGCGCCCCGAGGAGCAGTCGAGGAGAAAAGAGCCGGCCAGTCGGCCGGTACGCCTCGCCGTCCCGGCGATCAAGGTGGCCGCCCCGGTCGCCCCGGTCGGCCAGGCCCGGGACGGCTCGATCGACGTACCGCCGCTGAACCGGCACGACGAGACCGGCTGGTACGACCGCGGCCCGACCCCGGGCGAGCCGGGCCGGGCGATCATCGTCGGGCACGTGGACTCCAAGAAGGGCCCGGCGGTCTTTTACGACCTGCGCAAACTCAAGCCGGGCGACCGGGTCGAGGTGACCCGGGACGACCGGCGCGTGGTGGTCTTCCGGGTCGACTCGGTCGAGTACTTCAGCAAGGCCAGCCTGCCGGCCGACCGGGTCTACGGCGACTCGGGCGAGCCGGCGCTCCGCCTGATCACCTGCGGGGGGCAGTGGATCGGCGGGAAGACCGGCTACGCCGACAACGTCATCGCCTTCGCCTCGCTGGCGGAGACCCGAAAGCCCTGACCGCCGATGGGCGGCCGCTCAGCCCTTGCCTGTCACCTGCTGCACGACCTCGAACTCCAGCAGCGTGGCCCCGGAGGCCACGGGCCGGCGCTGTTCGCCACCCTCGCCGCCGGCGTGCGCGGCGCGCGACGGGCCGGCCGCCCACGCCTGGTAGGCCTCCTCCGTCTCCCACCGGGTGTAGACGAAGTAGCGGCTCTCCCCGGCGACCGGGCGGAGCAGCTCGAAGCCGAGGAAGCCGGGGGAGTTCTCCACCGCGCCGGCCCGGGCGGCGAACCGCTTCTCCAGCTCCGCACCGGCACCGGGCGGGACGTCGATCGCGTTGATCTTCACGACTGCCATGACCCCACCCTAGCCGTGCCCCGGCCCCGGTTCGCCCGCCCCGCGTTTGGCCCGGGTCAGAACGTCTCGACGACCGGCACCAGCTCGGCGTCGACCACGATCGGGGCGTGGTCCGAGGGGCCTTTGCCCTTGCGCGCCTCCCGGTCGACGTACGCGGCGCGGACCGCGCGGGCGAACGGCGCGGAGGCGTACACGAGGTCGATCCGCATGCCCTTGTTCTGGTGGAACATCCCGGCCCGGTAGTCCCAGTAGGTGTACGGGTGCGGCCCCTTCATCGGGGTGGGCACCACGTCGCTCAGCCCCAGGTCGCGCAGCGCGGCCAGGGCGGCCCGCTCGGCCGGGGTGACGTGGGTGGAGGCGACGAAGAGCGCCGGGTCCCAGACGTCGTCGTCGGTCGGCGCGACGTTGAAGTCGCCGCAGACCGCCACCGGTGCGCCGCCGGCCAGTTCCGTCTCTAGCGCGTCCCGCAGCGCCGCGAACCAGGCCAGCTTGTACGCGTAGTGCGGGTCGTCCGGTGCGCGGCCGTTCGGGACGTACACCGACCAGACCCGGACCCCGTCGCAGGTCGCGGCGATGGCCCGGGCCTCGGGCTCGGGGAATCCCGGCTCGCCGGGGAACCCGACGGCGACGTCGGCGAGCCCGACCCGGGACAGGATCGCCACCCCGTTCCACCGGCCGTCGCTGTGGCTGGCCACCTCGTAGCCCAGTGCGCCCACCTCGGCCACCGGGAACGCGCCGTCGGGGCACTTGGTCTCCTGCAGGCAGACCACGTCCGGCCCGGTGGTCGCCAGCCAGTCGAGCAGCCGGGGGAGCCGGGCCTTCACCGAGTTCACGTTCCAGGTCGCCAGGCGCATGTCACCAGCCTGCCCCATCCGGCCGCGACCCGCCGCCTCGGCGGGGCGCGAGTGTCGCCCCCTGGTGCCTCGCGCCCGCCCACCCCGGGGCACCGGGGCGGGCGGGCGCGCGTGGGGTCAGCTGCCCGGGGTCTCGCCCGGGCGGGTCTGCTCGGCCAGGAAGCGCTCCAGCTCGGCGCCCAGCTCATCGGCGGTGGGCAGCGGGCCGGCCTCGGCGGCCAGCAGGTTCTTCTCGCCCCGCCCGCGGGCGAAGGCGTCGTACTGCTCCTCGAGGGCCCGCACCAGCGCGGCGGCCTCGTCGGTCTGCCCGACCTGCCGGTCGATCTCGACCCGGACCACCTCGGCGGCGGTGCGCAGGCTGTCGCTGGGCAGCAGCAGACCCGTGCTGCGGGACACCGAGGAGAGCAACGCCTCGGCGGCGGCCGGGTACTCGGTCTGGGCGACGTAGTGCGGCACGTGCGCGGCGAAGCCGAGGGCGTCCCGGCCGGCCTCGCCGAGCCGGTACTCCAGCAGGTGCCCGACGCTGCCGGGGACCTGCACCCGCTGCAGCCACGGCTCGTAGCCGGCGATCAGCTCGCGCCGGGTGGCGTGCGCGGTCACCCCGGCGGGCCGGGTGTGCGGCACGGCCATCGGGATGGAGTTGAGGCCCACGGTGAGGCGGACGTCGAGCCGGGCGGAGAGCGCGCTCACCGCGGCGACGAACCGCTCCCACTGCACGTCCGGCTCGGGGCCGGTGAGCAGCAGGAAGGGCGTCTCGTCGTCGTCGTGCAGGAGGTGCAGCGCCAGCTCGGGCGCGTCGTAGTGCTCCCAGTGGTCCTCGACGAAGGTCATCACCGGACGCCGGGAGCGGTAGTCGAAGAGCTGGTCGACGTCGAAGGTGGCGATCGTCCGCGACTCGAGGGAGGTCAGCAGCTGCTCCCGGGCGAGCCGGGTGGCACTGCCGGCGTCGACGAAGCCGGTGAGCGCCTGGATCAGTACCGGCTGGCCGAGGTCGGGCAGATCGTCGGTGAGCTCGTAGAGCTCGTGTGGGTCGAGCACCGGTTCGGACCTCCTGAGGAAACGCGTACGGGCCGCCGCGCGCACACGGCACCCGGTTCGGGGAACGTACCCGCGGCCGTCATCCATTCCACCAGCGGGAGATCGGCCGGTGCGCGGGTGATCAAAAGCGGAGAAAGCACCGCAATTCAACGATCATCCGGGCCTCCGCCGCCATTCGGCCCGGTGTCCGATCCGCCGAACGGTGGAGGTGGGGGATCATGGCACCGGGTGCGGGGATTGCGCTCTCGGCGTCCCCGTCCGGTCGGCCGGCACCGTCATGTCGGATTGGCCCGGCTCGCCGGTTCTGTCCGCACGCCGGCACCACCGGCGGCGGATGTCGGAATCCGCGCCGGCGGTTTGTGGTCAGCGTCACCTCGTGACGGTGGGTAACCGCAGGTCAAGCTGCCTAGCCTCGTCGGATGCGTGACGACGACACCAGCGACGACCAGTACGCCCCCGAAGGCACGACTGGCCGTTCGGACGATACCCCCTCGTCCGTTCAGGTCGGCGTTCTCCGCGAGACTGCGGCGTCCCCCACCCTCCGTACCCGCCTTGGCGGGCTCGTTAACCACCTGATCCGCCGCCCGCGCCGGGCGGCGCTGGCCACCGGCGTGGTCTCCTGCCTCGGCCTCGCGGCCTTCGCCGGGGTGCAGGTCCTCCCCGCCGACCGGGGCGAGCCGGTCGGCGCCCAGGCGGCGCTCGCCGAGCGGGCCCAGGAGGGGGCCGCCTCCCGGAGCCTCGAGCGCACCCCGGTCACCGTGCCCCCCACCCCCGCGCAGACCGCTGCCAGCCCGACGGCCGCCCCGACCGCGACCGCGACCAGGAAGGCAAAGCCGAAGCCCAAGCCGAAGCCGAAGCCGAAGCCGAAGCGGATCGCCCCGGTGGCCGGCCTGGACGAGGACCAGATGGACAACGCCAAGGCGATCGTGAAGGCCGGTCGGAAGATGGGCGTGCCGCGGCAGGGACTGATCATCGCGGTCGCCACCGCGATGCAGGAGAGCAATCTCTACAACTACGCCAGCGGCGTGCTCCCCGAGTCGCAGGAGTACCCGCACCAGGCCATCGGCTGGGACCACGACTCCGTGGGGCTGTTCCAGCAGCGTCCGAGCAGTGGCTGGGGCGAGGTTTCCCAGCTGATGGACCCGGAGTTCGCCACCCAGGCCTTCCTCACCGTGCTGCTGCAGATCCCGGGCTGGCAGGACCTGCCGCTGACCCTGGCCGCCCAGGCCGTCCAGGTCTCCGCGTTCCCCGACGCGTACGCCCAGCACGAGTGGCGGGCCACCGAGGTCGTCGACGCCATCCTCGCCTGATCGACCCCTGTGGACGGATTCCCAGTTGCCGGTTGCGGGTACACATGACGGGAGAACCACCGAGACGGAGGACGACATGTCGGCACTGATGCAACGGATCAGCGCGTTCCTGCGGTCGCCGCGGGGCCAGCAGCTGGTCGCCCGTGGTCGACGCGAGCTGGCCAAGCCCGAGAACCAGGCCAGGCTGAAGCAGGTGGTCAGCAAGCTCTCCGGTCGCCGCCGCTGATCACCCGTCCGACGACTGCACCGGGAGCCCCCGTGTCCGACGCCGCCCCCGTCGACGACGAACCCACCGTCCCCACCCCGCAGCCCGTCGCCCCGGCGCAGCCGGCCGCGCCGCCTGCCGCCGGTCCGACCGGTGACCCGGCGGACGCCCCGGAGGCGCCCCCGGCCAACCTCTGGGACCGGATGCGGGAGGACCCGCAGTACGCCCCCGAGCACCTCGCCCTGGAGGCGGTCCGCCGGCTGGGGCCGGAGGCCGCCGCGTGGGTGGCCCGGGAGCGCGCGAACCGGCCCGACGTCTCCGCCGACGAGCTCGCCGAGCAGGCGGTCCGGAAGTTCGTCAACCGGGCCCGCCTCTCCGGGGCGGTCTCCGGCGTGGCCGGCCTGCCGGGAGCGGTCATCGACGTGGGCGTGCTGGCCTGGACCCAGGCCCGCCTGGTGCTGCACGTCGCCGCCGCGTACGGCGTGGACCCGGTGCACCCGGACCGGGCCACCGACCTGCTCGTCCTGCAGAAGGTGCACAAGGTCGCCGAGAGCGCCCGGCTGGCCCTGGGCGTCGCCGCTGGGCGGGAGCGCGCCGGGGCACTGTTCGGCCGCGGGGCGCAGAGCCCGCTCGGCAAGGTGATGCTCCAACTGGGCGTCCGGCTGGCCCGGATGGCCGGGGTCCGGGCGGCCAAGCGGATCTTCGCCAAGGTCGTGCCGGGCGCGGCGATCATCCTGGGCACCTGGGCGAACTCGTCGGCGACGAAGGATCTCGCCGAGCGGGCCCGCGCGCTCTACCGCGGCCAGGGCGGGGTGCCGCAACAGCGCCATCGCTGAGTCCCGGCCCGGCGCCCGGCGGGTCCGGGTCTACAGCCGCCAGCCGGCGGCGGAGAAGCTCACCTCGGCCAGCCGGTTCTGCCCGGCGACGTTGGGGTGGAACCAGTCCAACCCGTTCACCTCGTCCAGGCTGAAGCGGACCCGGTGCACCGCGCCGCCGTCGTACCGGCACCGGGAGCCGTACGCCCGGCAGGCCGCCCGCAACTGGTCGTTGTAGGCGTCGATCCGCTTGCGGAAGGCGGTCCGGCGGGTCCGGTCGGCCGACGCGGTCGACGTCGGGTTGGCCAGCAGGGCGGGGCAGATGCCGGCGCGCCAGATCCGGCTGGCCCGGCCGTCGGTGTGGCCGACCTCCCAGAGCCGGTAGAGGTCCGGGATGCTGACCACGAGCACCTTGGCCTTCGGCCGCCCGTCGCGCAGCACCCGCAGCCCCCGGTCGACCTGGGCGCGGTAGGTCTTCACCGGGGTCATCGCGCCGATGCTGTCCCGGCAGGCGTCGTTGGCCCCGATCAGCACGGTGACGTAGTCGGCCTTGTCGCGTACCGCCGCGCCGGCCTGGCCGGTGAGCGCCTCGGCGCGGGCCCCCGGCACGGCGTGGTTGAACGCCCGGCCGCGCAGCCGTGGGTCGCTGTCGAGCAGCCGGCGGTAGTGGCTCTCCACCCGGATGCCGTCCCCGGTGGACCAGGAGTTGCGCTGGCACGAGGTGAGCACCAGGCAGGACGCGAAGCCGGTGGTGATGGAGTCGCCCAGGGCCGCCATGGTGGCCGGCAGCCCGGCCGGCGTCGAGTCGCGGGACGGTCTCGGGCTGGCCTCGCTGCCCTTCTCGCAGGCGAGGGCGACCAGCGCCAACAGGCAGGCGACGGCGGCGACCCAGCGTCGTGGCATCTCATTCCCCCGGTCCGGCGGCGCGGAGCGACAGCGCGGTCACTCTATGGGCCGGCCGGGTGGGGCGGTCCGCTCGTGTCGACTTTCAGGCGGAGTCAATATTTAGAAACATGAATCTGCTACTCAGTGGCTCAACGCGCCCGCCAGGGCGGCTGCTGACCGTGCAGCCACCAGTGCAGCGCCCGGGTGATCCGGGGTAGAACCAGGTAGGTCATCAGCGGGGTCAGGCAGAGCGTCATGATCAGTACCCGGGCCGCCAGCGGCACCCCACTGATGAACCGGGCGGTGAGCAGGGTCGCGGTCAGGCTCAGCGGGAAGAACGCCAGCCAGATGGTGACCGCCTGCTTCCAGCGCGGCGGGGTGACGGGGACCGGCCCCCCGGCGTCGGTGGCCACGTTCTCCACCACGTGGTCGACCGGCGGGTCGAACCAACCCTCGATGCCGGTCCGCCGCTCCACCCGGGTGTGCTCGACGATGCCCTGCGCCGAGGTCAGCCACCAGTTGCGTTGCGGCGACTCCTCCCAGCGGCGCAGCGTCTCGTCGTCGGCGAACCGGTAGAGCATGTGCCACTCCGGCGAGCCGGGGGCGCTCTGCACCCAGCCGACGCCGAGGAAACCCGGGAAGCTCTCGGCCAGCGCGCTGCCGGCCCGCATCCAGGCGACCATCTCGTGGGCCCGCGCCGGGTCCGCCCGCCGGGCGATGGCGACGGTCACCGGCACCGCGTGGGTCATGGTCATGCCCTCATCCTTCCCGCCGGCCCCGGTGTCGGCCCGGTAGCGGCGCACCGGTGTAACGCAACCCACCGGTGGTCGCATCCTCGGCGTACCCGCTCCGTGGCCGGGATCACCGCCAGCCCTCCCGGCCGTTGCGGTCGCCGGCGCGCACCGCCGCGCGCCCCGGTGTGGGCGCCTGTCCGGTTAGCCCCGCGCCTGCGGGGGTAGCCCCCAGGAATGACGAGATCGCAGCCCCGGCGCGCTCGCGGCACGGTCGGCCACGCGTACAGCGCGCTCAACCTCCGGTTCGTGCTGGCCCTGTTCGGGCTGGTCACCATGACCGTCTTCGCGATCCTGGCGTTCCGGATCGAGGTGGTCTGGCTGGGCGTGGTCTGCGCGCTGTTCGCCGTGGTCGCCGTGGTCGACCTGGTCGTCATCCAGCGCCGTCGCGCCGCCCGGCACCGCGAGGAGCCGGGTGCGCGCCACTCACTCTTCGAGTGACAGGAGTACGAGAATGCCCATCGCCACCACCAATCCGGCCACCGGTCAGGTGCTCAAGTCGTACGACCCGATGTCGGACGAGGAGATCGACGCCGCGATCGAGCGGGCGGACCTCGCCTTCCGGGAGCTGCACCGCACCACGTTCGCCCAACGGGCGCAGTGGATGAACGCCGCCGCCGACCTGCTCGACGCCGAACGGGACACCACCGCCCGGCTGATGACCACCGAGATGGGCAAGACGTACGCCGCGGCGAAGGCCGAGGTCACGAAGTGCGCGACCGCCTGCCGCTTCTACGCCGCCAACGCGGAGCGGATGCTCGCCGACGAGCCCGCCGACGCCGGCGCGGTCAAGGCGAAGCGCGCCTTCGTCCGGTACCAGCCGATCGGCCCGGTGCTCGCGGTCATGCCGTGGAACTTCCCGCTCTGGCAGGTGATGCGGTTCGCCGCGCCCGCGCTGATGGCCGGCAACACCGGCCTGCTCAAGCACGCCTCCAACGTGCCGCAGACCGCCCTCTACCTGGAGGACGTGTTCCGTCGGGCCGGCTTCGGGGAGGGCGCCTTCACCACCCTGCTGGTCGGCTCCGAGGCCGTCGACCGGATCCTCAGCGACCCCCGGGTACGCGCCGCCACCCTGACCGGCAGCGAGAGCGCCGGCCGCTCGATCGGCCAGATCGCCGGCCGGGAGCTGAAGAAGACGGTGCTGGAGCTGGGCGGCAGCGACCCCTTCGTGGTGATGCCCTCCGCAGACCTGGACCGGGCCGCCGAGGTGGCGACCACCGCCCGCTGCCAGAACAACGGCCAGTCCTGCATCGCCGCCAAGCGCTTCATCGTGCACACCGACGTCTTCGACGCCTTCGCCGAGAAGTTCGCCGCCAGGATGTCCGCGCTGCGGGTCGGCGACCCGATGGACGAGACGACCGACGTCGGTCCGCTCGCCAGCGAGCGCGGCCGGGACGAGATCGACGCCCAGGTGCAGGACGCGGTGCGCAACGGCGCCACCGTGCTCTGCGGCGGCGAGAAGCCCGCCGGCGACGGCTGGTACTACCCGCCGACCGTGGTCACCGACCTGACCCCGCAGATGCGGATGTGGGCCGAGGAGGTCTTCGGGCCGGTCGCCGGCCTCTACCGGGTCTCCTCGTACGAGGAGGCGATCGAGGTGGCGAACGGCACCAGCTTCGGCCTCGGCTCCAACGCCTGGACCGCCGACGAGGCGGAGCAGGAGCGCTTCGCCGCCGACCTGGACGCCGGCAACGTCTTCATCAACGGGATGACCACGTCCTATCCGGAGCTGCCGTTCGGCGGGGTGAAGAACTCCGGCTACGGGCGCGAACTCTCCGCGCTGGGCATGCGCGAGTTCTGCAACATCAAGACGGTGTGGGTGGGGGAGGGCGAGGTCGGCGCCGGCGCCGGCGCGCACTCCGAGTAGGCGATTGGCCGGACGCCGTCATGGGTAGGAGTTCCGTCCATGACGGTGTTCGGCTTCCACGCTTCCCATGAGCAGATCCCTCCCCGCAAGCTGCTGGAGGCGGTGATCCACGCCGAACGGGCCGGCTTCGACGCGGCCATGTCGTCCGACCACTTCTCGCCGTGGAGCGCCCGGCAGGGGCAGTCCGCCTTCGCCTGGTCCTGGCTGGGCGCCGCGCTCCAGGCCACCGGCCTGCCCTTCGGCGTGGTCAACGCGCCCGGGCAGCGCTACCACCCGGCGATCATCGCGCAGGCCATCGGCACCCTCGGCGCGATGTACCCGGGCCGGTTCTGGGCCGCCCTGGGCACCGGGGAGGCGAGCAACGAGCACATCACCGGCGACGGCTGGCCGCGCAAGGACGTCCGGGCGGCCCGGCTGCGCGAGTGCGTCGACGTGATCCGCGCGCTGCTCGCCGGTGAGGAGGTCAGCCACGACGGGCTGGTCCGGGTGGACCGGGCGAAGCTGTGGACCCGGCCGGAGCAGCCACCCGCGCTGATCGGCGCGGCGGTCAGCGTCGCCACCGCCCGCTGGTGCGCCGAGTGGGCCGACGGTCTGATCACCGTCAACGCCCCGACCGGGCACCTGCGGGAGATGATCGGCGCGTACCGGGACGCCGGCGGGCGCGGGCCGCTGCACCTGCAGGTGCACGTGAGCTGGGCGCCCGAGCAGGCCGAGGCCGAGGCGATCGCGTACGACCAGTGGCGCAGCAACATCTTCCCGCCGCCGGTCTGCTGGGACCTGGACACCGCCGAGCACTTCGACACGGTCAGCCAGGACGTGCCACTGGCGAAGGTCACCGAGGTGGTCAACGTCTCCGCCGACCTGGGCCGGCACGTCGGCTGGCTGGAGGAGTACATCGAACTCGGCTTCGACCAGATCGCCCTGCACCACGTCGGGCAGGAGCAGCGGGCGTTCATCGACACGTTCGGCGCCGAGGTGCTGCCGAAACTGCGGGCCACCGCCTGATCACCACGCACCCCGGGTACGCCTAGGCTCGTACCCCATGGAAGCTCTGTTCGAGGTCGTGGTCTTCCTCGCGATCGCGACGTTCGGCGCGGCGCTGGCCCGCCGGCTCGGCCTGCTCTCCCCGATCCTGCTGGTCGTGCTCGGCCTCGGGCTCTCCTTCCTGCCCGGCTTCCCCCAGGTCCGGCTCGACCCCGACCTGGTGCTGGTCGGGATCCTGCCGCCGCTGCTCTACGTGGCGGCCCTGGAGACGTCGGTGCCGGCGTTCCGGCTCAACCTGCGGCCGATCCTGCTGCTCGCGGTGGGGCTGGTGCTCTTCACCGCGTTCGTGGTGGGCACCGTCGTGCACCTGTTCCTGCCCGACCTGCCGTACGCCATCTGTGTGGCGCTGGGCGCGGTGGTGGCGCCGCCCGACGCGGTCGCCGCCACCGCGGTGGCCCGGAAGGTCGGGCTGCCCCGCCGGATCGTGACCATCCTGGAGGGCGAGAGCCTGGTCAACGACGCCACCGCGCTGGTGCTGCTGCGGGTGTCGGTCGCCGCCGCGGCCGCCGCCGGCGGGAGTGTGGGCGCCGGTTACGTCGCCAGGGAGGTGCTGGTCGCCGCCGGCGGCGGCATCCTGGTCGGGCTGCTCGGGGTGGTCGTCTTCGGCTTCCTGCACAAGCACACCACCGACCCGCTGCTCGACAACGCGCTGTCGCTGATCGTGCCGTTCGCGGTGGTCTTCGCCGCCGAGGAGATCCACGCCTCCGGGGTGGTCGCGGTGGTGGTGACCGGCCTGGGCATCGGCCACAAGATGCCGCTGCTGCTCTCGGCCGCCTCCCGGCTCCAGATCGGCGCGTTCTGGCGGCTGGCCCGATTCCTGCTGGAAGGGCTGGTCTTCCTGCTGGTCGGTCTCCAACTTCGCGAGGTGGTGCGGGACCTGGACGAGCCCCTCGGCCGCCTGGTCGGGATCACCGCCGCGGTGCTGCTGGCCGTCTTCCTGACCCGGTTCGTCTGGCTCTTCCCGGCCACCTACCTGGCCCGGCTGGTGCCCCGGGTCCGGCGCCGCGATCCGGTCCCGCCGGTGCGGGTGCCCATCGTGATCGGCTGGGCCGGCATGCGCGGGGTGGTCACCCTGGCCGCCGCGCTGGCGTTGCCGCTGACCATCGCCGGGGACCGGCCCTACCAGCGGGCGCTGTTCATCTGGCTGGCGTTCGCGGTGATCGTGGTGACCCTGGTGGTGCAGGGCGCCACCCTGCCGGCGGTGGCCCGCTGGCTCAAACTGCCCGCCGACGACCCGGTGCAGGACGCGCTGACCGCCGCGGCGGTGCAGCAGCAGGCCGGGAAGGCCGCCCGGGAACGCCTCGACGCGCTCGCCGAAGGGGCGCCCCAGGCGGTCGTGGAGCGGCTGCGCACGCTCGTGCAGAGCCGTACCAACGTGGCCTGGGAACGGCTGGGTGGCAGTGGGCGGGAAACCCCGTCGCAGGCGTACGGTCGGCTGCGACAGGAGATGATCGACGCCGAGCGGGAGGTGTTCCGCGCGGCGCGCGACGCCGGCCGGATTCCGGAGGAGGTGCTGGTGCGGGCCTACCGTGACCTGGATCTGGAGGAGTCGTTGCTGCGACAGGAGATCGACTGATGAGCTGCCAGCACCTGGCCGAGGCCGGCACCGCGGAGCCGAGGACGACGTCCGAGTGCCCGGACTGCGTGGCCATCGGCAACGCCGACTGGGTGCACCTGCGCGCCTGCCTCACCTGCGGTCACGTGGGCTGCTGCGACTCCTCGGAGTACCAGCACGCGATGAAGCACTTCGAGTCGACCTCGCACCCGGTGATGCGCTCTATCGAGCCGGGGGAGGCGTGGCGCTGGTGCTTCGTGGACGAGGAGATCGGCTGAGCGGCCGGCTCAGCACAGCCGGCGGGCGAGCACCTGGCCGGGCCACGGCTCACGGCCGGGGCGCTCCACCTCGAACGGGTCGGTGGCGGTGAAGCCGCAGCTCTCGTAGAAGCGAACCAGCGCCCGGTCGGCGCCGGCGTAGCAGTCCACCCGGAGCAGGCCCAGACCGCGGTCGCGGGCCAGCTCCGCCGCGTACGCCAGCAGTCGGGCCCCGATCCCCCGACCGGCGTACGCCCGGTCGGTGACCAGCAGGTTGACGTACAGTTCCGGCTCGGTGGGAGGGGGAACATGGGTGTTGGCCGCGCCGACCACCAGCGCCCCGACCGGGGTGTCGCCCAGCATCGCCAGCCAGAGGTCCCCGCTCGCCGCCCAGCCCTCGGCCTGGGCGATCCGGCGCGGATCGCCGGAGGCCGGCTCGGTGCCCCACTGACCGGTCCGACCCCGGGCCACCAGCCAGGCGGTGGCGGCGTCGAGTAGCCGCAGCACGGTGGCCGCGTCGGCCGTGTCGCCGGACCGGATGACGAGCGTCTCCTGATCAGTCATGGCCGCCATGCTGCTACAGCGGTGGGGGTCGATGCGTGGCGTGTCCGCCGGTGGTGCGGACCACGGGATGGTCCCGGCTGGCGACGGCCCGGCGGGTGAGCGCCGGGACGAGCAGGCCGGTCAGCGCGAACAGCGCGGCGACACCGAGCCAACCGGCGACACCGCCGTCCAGGACCGCCCAGGTCAGCAACGCCGGCCCGGCGGCCCGGGCCAGGCCGGCGAGCAGCCCGTCCACCCCCTGGTACGCCCCGATCGAGTCCGGCGCCGCCAGGCCGTACGCCAGTCCCGCCCCGGCGGTGCCGTGCCACAGGTCACCGACGGTGTAGACGGCCGTGGCGAGCAGCAGCAGCGCGGTCGCCGGCACGGCCGGCGTGCCGGCGGTGGCCGCGTAGAGCAGCATCGCCCCCGCCAGCACCAGGCCCGCGCGGCGCATCGCCCGGGCGGCCGGGGCGGGGGTATCGGCGCCACGGGACAGCCGCACCGCCAGCAGCACGGTGAGCACCGTGTTGACCAGCAGCACCGCCGACACCACGGCCGGTGGGGCCGCGGTGCGGCGCACCGTCCACAGCGGCACGATCAGGGTGAGCACCGTCCAGTGCAGGGCCAGCATCGCCGACGCCCCGCTGACCGCCAGGAACGGCCGGTCACGCAGCGCCCTCCCACGGTGCTGCGCTGTCGCCCGCACCGGGGCCGCCACCGGCGGGTAGGCCGGCAGCCGTAGCAGCAGCGCGGCCGAGAGCAGGTAGGTGGCCGCGTTGCCGACCACCAGCAGCTGGTACGCCCGGTGGTCGTCGACGGCGAGCGCGAACCCGGCCAGCCCGGCGCCGACTGCGATGCCGAGGTTCGCCACCGCGCGCAGGGTGGCGAAGGCGTGCACCCGACCGTGCGGCCCACCCACCGCCGAGACCAGCGCGGCGCGGACCGCCAGGTTGCCGGAGGTGAGCAGCGCGTCGGCCACCGCCACGGCCAGGAACACCGGGAACGACCCGACCAGCAGGTATGCCACCGCGACGGCGGCCTGGAGCAGTTGCAGCAGGGCCCGCAGGGTCCGCGGGTCGCGCCGGTCGGCCAGCCCGCCGAGGGGTACGGCGGCGGTCAGCCCGACCAGCCCGGCCACGGTGAGGCCGAGACCCACCGAGGCGGGACTGAGCCCGACGTCGCGGGTGAGGTAGAGCGCCGCCCCGGTCAGCCAGAGCCCGGAGCCGACGGTGTTGGCCAGCGTGGCCAGGGCCAGGGTGCGTAGCCGGCCGGGCGGGGGGACCATCGACCAGCCGGGGCTCATCGTCCGACCGTAGGACGGCGGGCCCGGCGTGCGATGTCCCGGTCGGGGCGACCCCGATCACAGGGGCCACGTCCGGGCGAGCCGACGCGGTAATCGACTGGCCGCCGGCCGTCATCTGTGATGGGGTCGGCGACCGTGGAGCGGATCAGAACGGCGACGGCGGACGAACTCACCGAACTGCAACGGATCGAGCTGGCCTCCGGCGAGCCGTTCCGGGAGATCGGCATGGTGGCCGTCGCCGACGCGCCACCGCTGCCGCTCGAGGTGCTCGCCGCCGGCCGGGCCGCCGGGCGGGTATGGGTGGCGGCCGACGCGCAGGACCGCCCGGTCGGCTTCGCCCTGGCCGAGCTGGTCGACGGCTGCGCGCATGTCCAGCAGCTCAGCGTCCACCCTGACCATGCCCGGCGAGGCATCGGGCGAAGGCTGCTCGACCACGTGGCGGTCTGGGCCGCTGAACGCGAGCTGCCCGCGTTGACGCTGACCACGTTCCGGTCCGTGCCGTGGAACGAGCCGTACTACGCCCGCTGCGGATTCCGGCCGCTCTCGGATGCGGAGCTGACCCCGGGGCTGGTGGCGGTGCTGGAGGCCGAGGCGGGGTTGGGGCTCGACATGAACGACCGGGTCGCCATGCGCCGCCCGGTCTGACCCCGCTCACCCGCCCACACGGGGAGGCGGGCGCACTTTCACGGAAAGAGTGGCTATTTCTCGCCGGATAGCCGCTCTTTCCCGGAAAGTGCGGGCCCGGCTCGGGGGATCGGGCGGGGCGGCGGGCGTATGGAGGGGTCAGGTCGGCGATCAGAGCGCCCGCTGCTCTCCGAGGCGTCGACCGAGCGACAGCCCGGAGTCGGCATAGCCGTGCCGACGGTAGAAGTCGACCGCGCCGCTGTTGCGGTGGTGGATGCCCGCCGAGAGCCGCGAGACGTGCCGCTCCGCCGCCCATCGCTCGGCAGCCGCCAGCAGGGCGGCGCCGACCCCGAGGCCGCGGGCGTCGGGCAGGACGACGGTGTGCACCTGGGCGGCGGATTCCGGTTGGAGGATCTGGTGCTCGGGGGGATCCGGGAGGAGCAGCACCTCGACCATCCCCAGCACCCGGCCCTCGGCGTTCCTGGCCACCAGGATCGCGTCCCGCCCGGCTGCCAGCACGGCGCGGAAGTGCGCGGTCACGGCGTCGCGGCGGGGCATCCGGTAGACGGCCGGGTCCAGGGCCAGGTGCGCCTCGGCGTTGGCCAGCCGCAGCGCCACCAGGGCGGCGAGATCCGCCGGGGTAGCCGGACGTACGACGAGGTCGGTCAGCGGTCGCTCCGCCCGGCCGCGCCGAGCTGCCCGACGAAGGACCGCCAGGCGGCGGGGGTGAAGGTGAGCGTGCCACCGTCGCGGTCCTTGGAGTCGCGCACCAGGACCAGGCCGGGGAGGCTGTCGGCGACCTCGACGCAGTCGCCGCCGTTGGAGCTGCTCCGGGTGCTGGTGCGCCAGCGGGCACCGGTCATCTCAGCCATTCTCGCGCCTTCAGGAGCTGGATCGACTGGTCGCGCGGCAGCGCCACCAACCTCAGAGTGTCCCAGGCCGCCCACAGGGGAGCAACGACGCGAGATTGACCCCACCGGGCTGCATCCGGAGGCGGTCCGGATGACGAAGCCCTGATCAGGAACACCCACCCGATCGGAAAGGGAACCCGTCATGCGCAAGTCCATCGCCCTCGCGGGCGTCACCGCCGCCGTCCTCGGCGGTCTCGCCGTCGCCGCCCCGGCCCAGGCCGCTCCGGCCAACTCCGGGGCCGCCTGCGTCCAGGCCGGGCTCGGCACCCTGAAGAGCCTCGGGCTGCTCCAGGCCGCCGCGCAGCAGGAGGTCGACTACTCCACCCTGGCCGACCCGGTGAACGGGCCGATCTTCGCCGAGCTGCCCGCCGGGTCGTACCTCTCGCTCGGGCAGGTCGTGAAGCTGCACACCACCAGCCCGGAGCTCTTCGCCTGGTGCCGCTGACCGGACCACCGGCCATCGGGAGCTGAAGGCCGGTCACCGCGACGACGGAGGGGACCGTCCCGTGCCGGGGCGGTCCCCTCCGCGCGCGAATCAGGTCAGGGGGTGGGTGTCAGGGGCGGGTGCAGGCGTGGCCGTTGAGGGTGATCAGGGTCGGTGTCGGGTTGGCGAGGGCACCGGCCTTGCCGATCAGGCCGAAGGTCACGC
The DNA here is from genome assembly GCF_059089345.1 of Micromonospora sp. BS32. Classification (NCBI taxonomy): domain Bacteria; kingdom Bacillati; phylum Actinomycetota; class Actinomycetes; order Micromonosporales; family Micromonosporaceae; genus Micromonospora; species Micromonospora sp. BS32. The sequence goes on along the minus strand of NZ_JBSSHR010000008.1, from coordinate 166,378 downwards.
TCGCGCCGGGGGCGAGCTTCGCGTTGTACGACAGGTCCTTCGCCGTCACCGTCGCCCCGGACTGGCTCACCTGCGCCGACCAGGCGGAGGCGACGCTCTGGTCGCCGGTGAACGCCCAGCGGGCGGTCCAGCCGTTGATCGTGGACGTGCCGGTGTTGCGGACGGTGACCTGGGTGTTGAAGCCGTCCGGCCAGGTGCCGTTGATCTGGTAGCCGGCGGCGCAGGTGGGCGTCGGCACCGCGCCGGCGTCACCCTGGTCGGCGAGGAACGAGGCGAGCCAGGCCAGCGCCGAGTTCCAATTGATCGCCACCTCGTTGGTGGAGTACGAGTTGATGTCGTCCACGTAGCAGAACATCGGCTGGCAGCCGGCCAGCAGTTGCGCGGCGTACGGGTCCTGGATGCCGGCGTTGGGGCCCCCGGCGAGCGAGCCGGCCGGCGGGTGCGGCAGGTCCGGGTTCAGCTGGTGGCCGAAGATCCGGCTGTGCTCGTTCTGCGCCGAGTGCTCGCCCCAGCCCGTCACGTACGAGATGTTGAGCGCGTTGCGGCCGAACAGGTAGTCCGCCGCCTGGACGGCCCCGTCCCGGTACTTCGCGTCCCGGGTCAGGTCGAAGGCTGTGCCCAGCACCACCGCGTTGTTCACCACGTTGCTGTTGCTGCCCCAGACGTAGGCGGCGGCGTCACCGGGCAGCGGCAGTCCGTACGCCTGGGCGCGCAGCGCGGTGAGGTACCGGTCGGCCGCGGCGGTCACCGAGGCACGAACCCGGGCCCGGTCGGCGGCGGGTAGTCCGTTCGGCACGGCGGCCAGGTCGAGCCGGCCGAGCGCGGCGACGCTCTGCCAGCCGAACGCCCCACCCGGCGTGAACACGTCGCCGGTGTGGTGCGGCGAGGCGGTCAGCTCGTCCAGGTAGGTCTTCTTCCCGGTGGTCAGGTAGAGCTCCACCGCCGCCCAGTAGAACTCGTCGGTGACGTTGTCGTCCTCGTACGCGCCGCCGCCGGTGCCGTCGGCGACGCTGGCGTAGCGCGCCGGGTGGGCCTTCGCGGCCGCGTACGCGGTCTTCGCGGCGGTGCCGCAGCGGGCCGCGAACGCCGCGTCGTACGGGGCGAAGAGGCGGGCGCACTGGGCGGCGACGGCGGCCAGGTTGAGGGTGGCCGCGGTGGACGGCGGGTGCAGCTCGCGCGGCTGCGGGTCGTCCTGCGGGGCGAGCGGCAGCCCGGTCCACGCCCGGTCGTGGATCTTGTGGTGGGCCATCCCGGCGAGCGGCTCGCCGGCCGGCACCTGCATGCGGAGCAGGAACTCGATCTCCCAGCGGGCCTCGTCGAGCACGTCGGGGACCGCATTGCCGCGCTCGGGCACGCGGAGGGTGGCGTCGCCCGGGGCGGTGCCACCGTCGGCGGTCTCCGCGGTCTTGGTCCGCTCGAAGGTGTTCAGCAGCTGGTAGGCGGCGATACCGCCGTTGACCACGTACTTGCCGTGGTCGCCGGCGTCGTACCAGCCGCCCCGCACGTCCAGCGAGTAGTCGCAGACGCCGGGCTGGCATCCGACGCTCGTGTCGCCCTGGTTGGGCGCCACGCCGAGGTGGCCGGCCGGGCGGGCGTACTCGGCGCCGATCAGGTCGCCGTCGATCGGGTGCCGCTGCGCTGGGCGTAGAAGAACTGGAGCGAGTCGGCGCGCAGCCGGTCGTAGAGGGCGCCGGAGATGTCGAACGGGTGGCTGGTCTCGCCGTCGGCGACCAGCGTGTAGCCGGTGCCCGGCGTCCGGTACGCGGAGAAGTCGATGGTCTGCACGGGCTGGCCGGAGGCCTCGTCCACGCCGCGCGGGGTGCTCTCGCCGCTGGCCACCACCGTGCCGACGGCGGAGCGGAGCTGCCAGGGCAGCGGGTCGGTCGTCTCGGTCACCACGGTGGCGTTCTTCGGGCCGCCGGGCAGGTAGCCGACCTGGTTGACCCGCACCCGGGGCCCGGTGTCGGGCTGGTACGGCGGGGCGGCCTCGCCGCCGCGCAGGGAGACGTTGTCCAGGCAGAGGCGCTGCTCGGCGGTGGCGCCGCCGACCTGGAAGACCAGTTGGGCGTTGTCGTTGGCGGCCGGCACGGTGAAGGTCTGGGTGACCCGCTTCGTCTCGGTGCCGGCGGTGGCCTCGACGCTGGCGTACGTCGTGTAGGGGGCGCTGCCGAGCTGGAGGACGGCCTTGACGGCGGCGCCCGGGGTGGCGGAGACGTCGAAGCCGAGGACGTACTCGGCGTCGGCGTTGAGGTGTACCCCGTCGTGGCCGATGCCGGCGTCCCACGGGTTGGCCAGCCCGCCCGCGACGGTGGTGCAGAGCCGGCCGTCACCGGCGTCGAGCGCGCCGGTGCCGTAGGAGAACCAGGGGGCGACGCCGGCGCTGAAGTCGCCGTTGCTGATCTGTTCGGGGGCGTCGGGCGGAACCTCGGCGTGGAGCGCTCCCAATATCAGCCCGATGTTTCCAGCGCACCTCCGCCATGTCAATCGATCGGGCTGGATGACCTTCGTCGGGTCGGCCGGAAAGGCCTCCCCAGCAGGGAAAAGACAGTGAGATTCGCCGCGCCACGCGGCGTCGTCCTGATCTCCTAGAGACAACAGCGCCCTTCGCCTGGCAGGCTGCCTCCCATGACCCTGAAGCTTCGTTCCGTCGGGGCGAGCGACCGTGGGCTGATCCGCAGCGGAAACCAGGACGCCCTGCACGCCGGTGCCTGGCTCGTCGCCGTCGCCGACGGCATGGGCGGGATGGCGGCCGGCGACCTGGCCAGCCGGCTCGCCATGGACGCGTTCGCCCCCCTCGACCTGGCGACCCCCGAGGACTCGTTGGTGGCCGCGCTGCAGAGCGGCATCGAACTCGCCACCGCGCGGATCCGCCAGGCGGTCGTCGAGGACGCGGAACGGCAGGGCATGGGCACCACGCTGACCGCCCTGCTCTTCGCCCGGACGGGCAGCTGCCTGGCCCTGGCACACATCGGGGACTCCCGCGCCTACCTGTTCCGGGAGGGCACGCTCAAGCAGATCACCCGGGACGACACCTTCGTCCAGATGCTCGTCGACCAGGGGGTGATCAGCCCCGAGGAGGCGGCCAGCCACCCCCGGCGGGCGGTGGTGACCCAGGCCCTCCAGGGCGAGGAGGTCTCCCCGACGTACGCGACGATGCTGCCCTGGGCCGGTGACCGCTGGCTGCTCTGCAGCGACGGCCTCTCCAACGTGGTCCGCGCGGACACCCTCGCCGAGGTCCTCGCCGAGACCGCGGACGCGGAGCAGTGCGCCCGCCGGCTGATCGACCTGGCGCTGCGCGCCGGCGGGCCGGACAACGTCACCGTGGTGATCGCCGACATCGTCGAGGAGTAGTCAGCGCCGTCGGTGCGTGGTGTGCCGGGTCGGCGCCGCCGTGGTCGGGTCCTCCGGCCACGGGTGGCGCGGGTAGCGCCCGCGCAGCTCCGCGCGGACCTGCGGGTACCCGGTGCGCCAGAACGACGCGAGGTCGGCGGTGACCGCCACCGGCCGGCCGGCCGGGGAGAGCAGGTGCAGCAGCACCGGCACCCGCCCGTCGGCGATCCGGGGCGCGTCCCGCCAGCCGAACGTCTCCTGGAGCTTCACCGCCAGCACCGGGGCCGTCGGGTCGGTGTAGTCCACCCGGACCTTCGAGCCGCTGGGCACCTCGATCCGTTCCGGGGCCAGCTCGTCCAGCCGGGCCGCCTCCCGCCAGGGCAGCAGCCGGCGCAGCGCGCCCGCCACGTCCACCCGGGCCAGATCGGCCCGACGGCGGCCGGCGGCCAGCTCCGGGCCCAGCCACTCGTCGGCGGCGGCGAGCAGCGCCTCGTCGGTCACCTCCGGCCAGTCCCCGCCCAGCGCGTGCCGGCAGAACGCCAGCCGGGCGCGCAGCGCCCGCGCAGCCGGCGTCCAGGTGAGCAGCGCCAGCCCCTCCCGGCGCAGACCCTCGCGCAGCGCGGCGGCCAGCAGCTCGCGTCCCGGCCGGGCCAGCGGCCGGGCGACCAGCTCGATCGCGCCGAGCCGCACCACCTCGCGGGCCACCACGTCGCCGTCGACCCAGCCCACCTCCCGCTCCTCGCGCCGTAACGGGCCGCCGGCCTCCCGGGCGGTCGCCTCGTCGAGGGCGGCGGCGAGCCGGATCCGCGCGGTCGGCGCGCCCGGGGAGCGGTCCGCCACGGCGACCGCGAGCCAGTCGACGCCCGTCAGGCCCGACCCGGGCGCCAGCTCCGCCGCGGTCCCGCCGGCCATCAGGTACGACGTCCCGCCGGCCCGGCGTACCCGGGCCAGCCGCTCCGGGTACGCCAGGCCGACCAGCAGCCCGGCGGCCAGGTCGTCGGGGAGGTGGCCACCGGTCGGCCGGGAGCGGTCCGGCAGGGCGGCGCGCAGCCGGCGTACCTCGGCCCGCCAGCGGGCGGTCGCGCCCGGGTCCGTCTCCGCCCGCAGCCGGCGCCAGCCGGCGACCAGGTCGTCGTCCCGGCCGGTCAGCCCCTCCTCGGCGAGCAGCGCGACCAGCTCGGCCGCCCGGTCGACGCCGACCCGGCCGGCGCCGTCGAGCAGCGCCCGCCCCAGCCGGGGATGCGCGCCCGCCGCGGCGATCGCCCGGCCCCGGGCGGTGATCCGGCCGTCGCCGTCCACCGCCCCGAGGACCGTCAGGGTCTCCCGGGCCACGGTCAGCGCCGCCGGGGGCGGCGGGTCGGGCAGGGCCAGCCCGGCGCCGTCGGGGCTGCCCCAGGCGGCCAGGTCGAGCGCGAAGCCGGTCAGGTCGGCGGTGGCGATCTCCGGCTCCGGCTGCGCGGCGAGCCGTTCGTGGGTCGCCTCCGACCAGCACCGGTAGACGTACCCCGGGGCCTCCCGGCCGGCCCGGCCGGCCCGCTGGGTCGCCGCGGCCCGGGACACTCCGACGGTGACCAGGGCGCCCAGCCCCCGGGACAGGTCGGTGCGGGCGACCCGGCTCAGCCCGGCGTCCACCACCACCCGGACCCCGGGCACGGTCAGGCTGCTCTCGGCCACGGCGGTGGCGAGCACCACCCGGCGGCGGTCGGCGGGGCGCAGCGCGGCGTCCTGCGCGGCGGCGGGAAGCCGCCCGTGCAGCGGCAGGACGGCCACCCGGTCGGCCAGGTCGGCCAGCCGGCGGGCGACGGCGCCGATCTCACCGGCGCCGGGCAGGAAGACCAGCAGGTCCCCGTCCTGCTCGCGCAGCGCCCGGCGGACGGTGGCCGCCACGTGGTCCAGCAGGGCCGGGTCCACCCGACCGGCGCCCGGCGGCGCGACCGGCCGGGACGGCGGCGTCCAGACCCGGGTGACCGGGTGCAGCGCGGCCTCGGCCCGGACGATCGGGGCGGGGCCGTCCCCGCCGCCGAGCAGCGCGGCGAACCGGTCCGCCTCCGGCGTCGCGGACATGGCCAGCAGCCGCAGGTCCGGACGGAGGGCGGCGCGGGCCTCCACCGCGAAGGCGAGCGCCAGGTCGGCGTCGAGCTGCCGCTCGTGGCACTCGTCGAGCAGTACCGCCCCGACGCCGGGCAGCTCGGGGTCGTGCTGGAGCCGGCGGACCAGCAGGCCGGTGGTGACCACCTCGATCCGGGTGCCCGGACCGACCCGGCGTTCCCCGCGCACGGCGTACCCGACCCGGTCACCGACCCGCTCGCCGAGCAGGGCGGCCATCCGCCGGGCCGCCGCGCGGGCGGCCACCCGGCGGGGCTGCGCGATCAGCACCCGACCCTCGACGTCGTCGGCCACGGCGAGGGGAGCGAGGGTGGTCTTGCCGGTGCCGGGCGGCGCCACCAGGACGGCGGCGCCCGCGCCGGCCAGCGCCCGGGACACCGCCGGCAGCACGGGCCGGACCGGCAGGTCGAGGGGTACGTCGGAGAGCACGGCGGTCGGCGGCCCGCCGGTCAGCGGGGGCGTACCGTGTCGACGCCGGCGACGAAGGACGTCCACGCGGCGGGGGGGTAGACGAGCACCGGGCCGGGCCGGTCCTTGCTGTCCCGCACCGCGACACCGCCGGGGACGGTGGCCACCTCCACGCAGTTGCCGTTGCCGATGCTCCGGGTGCTGATGCGCCAGCGCGCCCCGGACAGGTCGAGCGCGGTCATACGCGTACCTCATGTCCCTTGTGGCGTGCCGTAACTGAGTCACGCAAAGTGACGAGCAGCCTCTTCCAGGCGGGCCACGGAGCCCGCCGGATCCAGTGCCGTGCGGCACAGCTCCTCGTGCACCAGGCTATACCCGCGGACCTGCCCGGCCTCCTCCAGAGCCAGCCCCATCGTGAGATTGTCCAGGTAGACCACCGGATAATCGGCCGCGTCGGCGAAGCCGAGGATGACGTACGGCGCGCTCATCGCGGGGTGTCCGCCGGTCGCGAAGGGAAGTACCTGGACAGTCACGTTCGGTGAGTGGGCTATGTCGGTCAGGTGGCGCAGTTGCCCGGCCATCACCGCCGGCCCGCCGACCGGACGGCACAGCACCGCCTCGTTGAGCACCACCGACAGCCCCACCGGCGACTCCCGGCGCAGCACCTCCTGCCGGCGCAGCCGGGCGGCCACCTTGCGCTCCAGGCCCTCCTCCCCGGCGGTACGGCGGAAGACCTCCCGGGCGTACGCCTCGGTCTGCAGCAGGCCGGGCACCGCCTCCGCCTCGTACGTGCGCAGCGTGGTCGCCTCCGCCTCCAGCCCGATGTAGAACTCGAACCACTCCGGCAGCACGTCGCTGTAGCTCTGCCACCACCCGCGCTGCCGGGCGTCCCGGGCAATCTCGATGAGCGCCTCGGCGTCCGCTCCGGTCACCTGGTAGAGGGCGAGCGCCGCGCGGACGTCCCGGGGGCGGATGCCGATCTGGGCGTTCTCGATCCGGGAGAGGTTGCTCTTGGACATGTCGAGCTGGCGAGCCGCTACATCGAGCGTCATCCCTGCGCCTTCGCGCAGCTGGCGGAGTTCCCGGGCGATACGACGGCGCCGAACGGTAGGGCTGGTGGTCACCCTCCGAGTCTGTCACGGCAAGATCCGCAGGTCGCGTGAGCACGGAGTGCAACTGCGAAAAGTGGGAGTTGCATTGAGCGGACGGTGCAGGCATCCTGTCACCCGGCGTCGATCACTAGTGGACACATTGCGTTGGAGGCTCGTTTGCTCATCGCCGACGAGTTCTTCCTGATAGCCCACAACGACAGCCGGGGCAAGGCGAAACTCCACCCCAGCGCCACCGGCCTCGGACTGGCCGGCGCCCTCCTCGGCGAACTCGTCCTGTTCGGACAGATCACTGTGTCCAACGGACTGCTCACCGTCGTCGACCGCCGGCCGCCCGCCGACGCGCTCTCCCACACCGTGCTCGACCAACTGGTCGGCGAACCCCAGCACCAGGCCGTCCGGACCTGGCTGAGCTTCCTGGCCCAGAGCGCGACCACGTCGGTGGGGGATCGGCTGGCCCGCGCCGGCGTGCTGCGCCGCCAGGAGAACCGCCGCCTGCTGCGCACCTCGGTCAGCTACGTCCCGATCGACCTCAACGCCGTCGCCTGGCCGTCCACCCGGCTGCAGGCCCTGCTGGAACGGGCGGACCCGCCGTCCGTGGCGGACGGCGCCCTGCTCGGACTGGTCGCCGCCGCGGGGCTCACCCGCGAGGTGCTGTGGAGCGCCGGCCCCCGCGCCCACCACCGCCTCGGCGCGCTGATCCAGTCACTGCCCGCCCCGCTGAAGGAACTCGTCGCGCACACCGAGGCCGCCGTGGGCGCGGCGGTGCTGCGCGGCGCCCCCTGACCCCCGGCGCCACCCCCCACCCCTCCCCTCGAACCGGAGTAGCCCCCATGCCCCCGACAACGACGCTGGAACGACCCAGCAACGTCTCCGACGCCCTGGCCCGTGGCCGGCTCGGCATCCCCTCCGTCATCTTCTTCGTCCTCTCCGCCGCCGCGCCGCTGACCGTGGTCGCCGGCGTGGTCACCACCGGCTACGCGGTCACCGGCGTCACCGGCATCCCGCTGGCCTTCCTCGTGATCGCGGCGGTGCTCGCGCTCTTCTCGGTCGGCTACGTCGCGATGGCCCGGCGGGTCGCCAACGCGGGCGCCTTCTACGCGTACATCGCGCGCGGACTGGGCCGCCCGGCCGGTGTCGCCGCGGCCTGGGTGGCGCTGATCGCCTACAACGCGCTCCAGGTGGGGCTCTACGGCGCGATCGGCGCCGCCGCCGAGCCCGTGCTGACCCAGCTCTTCGGCGGCAGCCCGGCGTGGTGGGTGGTCGCCCTGGTCGCCTGGGCGCTGGTCGCCGCGCTCGGCGTGCTCCGGGTGGACATCAACGGCCTGGTGCTCGCCGTGCTGCTGATCGCCGAGATCGCGGTGATCCTCGTCTTCGACCTGGCACAGGTGACCCACCCGGCCGGCGGTTCGGTCAGCTTCAGCACCCTCTCGCCGGACAACCTCTTCGTGCCGGGTGTCGGCGCCATCCTGGTGCTGGCAGCCACCGGCTTCACCGGCTTCGAGTCCGCCGTGGTCTTCAGCGAGGAGAGCAAGGACCCGAAGCGGACCGTGCCCGTGGCCACCTACCTCTCGGTCGCCATCATCGCCGCCCTGTACGCCTTCTCGTCCTGGTCGATGACGGTGGCCACCGGGCCGGACAAGATCGTCGAGGCGTCCCGCGAGCAGAGCACCGGGCTCATCTTCGGGCTGGCCGGCGAGCACCTCGGCGACACCGCCGTCACCATCGGCCAGGCGCTCTTCCTCACCTCGTTGCTGGCCGCGATGATCTCGTTCCACAACACCACCGCCCGGTACGCCTTCGCCCTCGGCCGCGAGCGGGTGCTGCCGGCGGTGTTCGGGCGGACCTCGCCGCGCACCGGCGCACCGCGCGTCGCGTCGCTGGCGCAGAGCCTGCTCGGCCTGGCGGTGATCGTCCTCTATGCGGTGGCCGGCTGGGACCCGCTGGTGCAGCTCTTCTTCTGGGGCGGCACCGGGGGCGGGTTCGGCGTCCTGCTGCTGATCGCCGCCACCTCGGTCGCGGTGATCGTGTTCTTCGCCCGCACCGGCGCGGCGGAGACCCTCTGGCGTCGGGCGATCGCCCCGGGCCTCGCAGCCATCGCGTTGACCGTCATCGTGGTGGTGGCGGTGGCAAACTTCGCCACCCTCCTCGGCGTGGCCCCGGATTCGTCGCTGCGCTGGATCATCCCGGCGGTCTACCCGGTCGCCGCGGTGCTCGGCGCCCTCTGGGCCCTGGCGCTGCGCAGCAGCCGTCCGGGCGTGTACGCCCGGATCGGGCTGGGCGCGGAGAGCGCGGCGGCCGGCGTCGGTGCGGTCGCCGATCCGGTGGAGGCGCGGCGGTGACCGAGGTACCGATCGAGCGGCTCGGGGCGGACGAGACCCGCCCCGTCGCCGAGCTGATCGCCGCCGCCTTCGAACCGCTGGCGGTGACCCGGTGGCTCGTCCCCGACGACGCCAAGCGGGAGGCGGTGCTGGCCGACAACTTCGAGATCCTGATCGACCACGCCATGCGCCACGGCCTGGTCCAGGCCACCGCGGACCGGTCCGGGGTGGCGGTCTGGCTCCCGCAGGTGGGCGAGCCGGTCCCGCCGCCGGCCGACTACGACGCCCGGGTCGCGGCGTCCTGCGGGGAGTGGACCCCGAGGTTCCAGCACCTCGACGAGCTCTTCGAGGCCAGCCACCCGCACGACGCCCACCACCACCTGGCCTTCCTGGCGATCGCCCCGGGGTGCCAGGGTCGGGGCATCGGCACGGCGTTGCTGCGACACCACCACGCGACGCTGGACGCCGAGGGGGTGCCGGGCTATCTGGAGGCGAGCAGCGAGCGCAGCCGCGACCTGTACGCCCGGCACGGCTACCAGGTCCGGGAGCCGTTCCGGCTGCCCGACGGCACGCCGTTCTACCCGATGTGGCGGGAGCCCGCTGCCCGCTGACGGTCGATCCGACGGGGCCCGGCGCGCGCCGGGCCCCGTCGGCGTACCTCTCGACCTGTTGGTGCTGATCGACCTGTTGGTGCTGAGCCGCGACGGGGAAGGCACGGAAAGGCCCGGCCGGCGAACCGCCGACCGGGCCCTGAGGAACGCGACGGTGGCCGGGTCCGCCGACCCGGCCACCGTCGACCCCCCCTAGTACGTACCGTCGAGCTGACCCCGCAGCTTCGTCAGCGCCCGGGCGAGCAGCCGGGACACGTGCATCTGCGAGACGCCGATCTGCTCGGCGATCTGCGACTGGGTCAGGTTGCCGTAGAAGCGCAGCGTGAGGATCTTCTGCTCGCGCTCGTCGAGGGTGGCCAGCGCCGGGCCGAGGGCGACCCGCAGCTCGGCCAGCTCGAACTCGTTGTCCTCGCCGCCGAGCATGTCGCCCAGCTCGGTGGCGCGGTCGCCGTCGCCGGTCGGGGTGGACAGCGACACCGCGTTGTAGGCGCGGGCGCCCTCCAGGCCCTCCAGGACCTCTTCCTCGGTGAGCTTGAGGTGCGCGGCGATGTCGGCGACCGTCGGCGAGCGGCCGAGGGTCTGCAGCAGCGAGCTGTTGGCGTCGGAGATGGCCAGCCGCAGCTCCTGGAGGCGGCGGGGCACCCGGATGTCCCAGGTGCGGTCCCGGAAGTGCCGCTTGAGCTCACCGATGATGGTCGGGATGGCGTAGCCGGCGAAGTCGACGCCGCGGGTCGGGTCGAACTTGTCGATCGCCTTGATCAGGCCGACGGCGGCGGTCTGGGCCAGGTCGTCGGTGGGCTCGCCGCGACCGCTGTAGCGGTGGGCCAGGTGGTTGGCCAGCGGCAGCCACGCCTCGATGGCCTTGTCCCGCAGGGCGGCGCGGGAGGGATGCTTGGCGGGCAGCGCGGCCATCGCGTTGAGGAGGTCGGCGGCGCTGTCGGTGAGCGCGCGCGGGTCCAGCTTCTCGGTGGTGGACGGCACTGTGGTCGCCTGCTCGCTGATGGTTGACGCGGTCATTGGTGGTCCTCCCTGCACCTCGTCCGCGGGCAAAAAGACGTGACGCTTTGGTTTAGCTTCAGATGGGCCGTTCGGGACTCACCTTAACCTGATCGTCGCAGGGAAATCTAGCCGAAAGGCTGATGTACTTAAGTTATTTACGGGCAGGAAAGCACTGTAACGGGCATAACTCATCGGCCTTGTGATCACGCTTACCGGGGCCGACCGGCCGACGGTGCGCACCATCCATCCACCCCCGTCGAGCCGTCCGGGTCCGGTCGCCGGTCGAGCGGTCAAGGTGACATCCGACAGTGGGCGCCCAGTGTCGCCTTTCCGTCGTTGTCCCGTCGATGGGACCGGTCGTAACGTCGCGGGTGAACATCCCCTGGTACGGAGGCGCCGTGCTCAATCCCGCGGATCCGCAGCTCGTCGTCGACAGCCGCACCCTGCATTTCAGCTGGCTGCCGGCGGATCCCGACGCGGTCGCCGCGCTCGTCCCGGCCGGGCTGTCACCCCGGCCGGACCGGCTGGTCTTCATGAACCAGTACGTGGTCGAGGACGCCGCCCAGACCTCCGGCTTCGGCGCCTACACCCTGACCTACCTGGGTGTGGCGCTCAGCGGCGTGGACGCCCCCGACGGGGTGACCCCGGGCGGCTGGTGGACGCACTACGTGAACTCCAGCCCCCGGGTGCGGGCGTACGCCCAGGCCCGCGGCGCTCCCGCCGTGGCCGGCCGGACCACCATCGACGTGCGGGGCGACCTGCTGGTCGCCGAGACCGAGGCCGACGGGGTGCCGCTGATCCGGGCCCGGGCCCGGATCGGGGAGACCGGCCACCAGGTACGCGCCGGCCACAACCGCTACCTGACCATGCGCGACGGGCAACTGCACAGTGCGATCTACCCGTTCGTCTCCGAGCCGGTCACGCCATTCGAGATCGAGTCGGTGGAGTTCCTGGACCCCAGCCACCCGATCTACGCGCTGCGCCCGGAGAACCCGCTGCTGATCGCCTGGGGCTTCTACTCACCGCGCACGGCGTTCGCCTACCCGGGCGGTCTCAGCCCGTACCCGACGCCGGCCCTCCGGTCCGGCAACGAGCGGCCGGTTCACCAGGTGCCGTCGCGCCGGGCCCGCAGCGGCCTGCCGTCCGGGTCGTAGACCAGCCGGTACGCGGGCAGCGCCCAGAGCCGGGTGCGCCAGGCCAGCCGCTCCGGCCGGTGCGGGCGCAGCCGCCCCGGCGGGCGGGGACCATGCCGGCCCGAGTCGTGCCAGCGCTGGAGCGCGTCGGCGGACGCGGTGATCGCCCGTACCGCCGCCGCGGGGTCGAGCAGGTCGTCGTCCTCCCCACCGTCGGGGTCGCGGTCCAGGTGCTCGCGCCAGAGCCGCAGCCGCAGCTCCCGGGCGAAGACCCGGGCGCCGTCGCCCTGGCCCGCCGGATCGGCGGGCTCCCGCTCGTCTCGGGTCTCGTCGAGCACCGCGCAGGACAGCTCGCTGTCGTGCGTCCAGGACCGGCGGTTGAAGTTGTCGCTGCCGACGCTCGACCAGACGTCGTCGATCACGCAGACCTTGGCGTGCACGTAGACCGGCTCGCCCGCCCGGTTCTCGACGTCGAAGACGTGCACCCGCTCCGGGGCCGCCTTCTGGCACAGCGACAGCGCCTGCTCCCGGCCGACCATGTTCGGCGGCAGCGCCAGCCGGCCGTCGACGTCCGGGTGCCGGGGGACCACCGCCACCAGGTGCAGGTCGGGCTGCTGGCGCAACGCGTCGGCGAAGAGCTCGGCCACCTCGGTCGACCAGAGGTACTGGTCCTCCAGGTAGATCAGCCGGCGGGCCCGGCGCACCGCCTTGGTGTAGCCACGCGCCACGGTGCGCTCGCCGTCCGGGGCGAAGGAGTAGCGCGGGCGTACCGCGGGGTAGGTGCGCAGCACCTGGATGTGGTGCGGGCCGCAGGGCTGCGGATCGGCGGGCTGGGCGGGCAGCGGGTCCGGGCTGAGGTCCGCCTTGCGCAGCCGGTCCCGCAGGTACGCCAGCGGGTTCTCCGAGTCCAGCGGCATCGGGTCGGTCCAGCGCTCCCGGAAGATGGTGTCCAGCGCTCCCACCACCGGCCCGCGCAGCGCGAGCTGCACGTCGTGCCAGGGCGGGTGCGGGCCGTACCTCGGCGACATGACGACCGCCTGCGGGTCGCCCCGATGCTCGGCGTCGTCGCGGCGGCTGTGGCACAGGTCGATCCCGCCGGCGAAGGCGATGTCGCGCTCCGGCGCGCCCGGGTGCCGCAGCACCACCAGCTTCTGGTGGTGCGAGCCGCCCCGGCGCACCCGCTGGTCGAGCAGGACCTCGCCGCCGGCCGCGCAGACCGCCTCGCTGAGGCTGCGGTTCTCCGCCTCGCTGTAGGACAGCGCGTCGAGGTGGGAGCGCCAGAGCAGCCCCTTGACGACCACGCCGCGCTGGGCGGCCTGGGCGAAGAGCTGCACCACGGTGGGCCCGTCGGGGCGCAACCGTTCGTCCGGGTCGCCCCGCCAGTCGGTGAAGAAGAGGTGGTCGCCCGGCCCGAGCGCCTCGACCTCGGTGACCAGGCGGTCGAAGTACGCGGCACCGTGAATCAATGGCTCGGCGAGGTTTCCGGTCGTCCAGACGGGTAATTCCGAGACCGGGTTGGCGCGTTCCTCAGCGGTCAGGAACCAGTCCTGCATCGCCACGTTTCAGCCCCCCGAGGTCGCTCGACAACGTCCTCACGGTAGGTCCCCCACCCCGGGTCCGCACGCCGGTCGTCGCCGGCGACGCCTGGGTGAGGGCCACCGCACACCCAGACACGAACACCGAGGAGGCCACAGCATGCCCGCCGAGACCAGGAACTCCGTGTCCGAGTACCGCCCGCAGGCGGTCGAGAGCGAACGGGGCGCGGTCCTGGCGGTGTTGCTCATGGTCATTCTGGGCGTCGTCGGGATCTTCGCGGTCTCCTAGGCGCGACGGGCGCCCCGCTGTCGCGGGGCGCCCGTCGGTCGTGTCGGGTCAGGGGCGCTCGCCCTGGCCGCCGGTGTGCGGCAGCCGCTCGGCCGGCACCACCCCGAGCTTTCCGGCCTGGAAGTCCTCGAAGGCCTGGACGAGCTCGGCGCGGGTGTTCATCACGAACGGCCCGTAGTGCGCCACCGGCTCCCGGATCGGCTGGCCGCCCATGATGTAGAGGTCCATCGCCGGGGTGTTGGCGTCCTGCTTCGCGTCGGCGGTCACCCGGAGCGCGTCGCCCGGACCGTGCACGGCCAGCTGCCCGGTGTGGAACGGCCGCGCGTCGGTGCCGACCGTGCCCCGGCCGCCCAGCACGTAGACCAGCGCGTTGAAGTCCGGCCGCCAGGGCAGGTTCAGCTCGGCGCCCGGGTGCAGCGTCACGTGGGCGATGGTGATCGGGGTGTGGGTCGACCCCGGGCCCTGGTGTCCGGCGACCTCGCCGGCGATGACCCGGATCAGCGCGCCGCCGTCGGCCGTGGTGACCAGCGCCGACTCCCGGCCGCGGATGTCCTGGTAGCGCGGGGGCATCATCTTGGCCACCCGGGGCAGGTTCACCCAGAGCTGGAGGCCGTGGAAGAGGCCGCCGCTCATCACCAGGTGCTCCGGCGGCGCCTCGATGTGCAGCAGGCCGCTTCCGGCCGTCATCCACTGCGTGTCGCCGTCGGTGATGGTGCCGCCGCCGCCCTGCGAGTCCTGGTGGTCCATGATCCCGTCGATCATGTAGGTCACCGTTTCGAAGCCGCGGTGCGGGTGCCACGGGGTGCCCTTCGGCTCGCCCGGGGCGTAGTCGACCTCGCCCATCTGGTCCAGGTGGATGAACGGGTCCAGCTCGGTCATCGGCACCCCGGCGAAGGCCCGGCGGACCGGGAAGCCCTCGCCCTCGTAGCCGCTCGGCGCGGTGATCATGCGACGCACCGGGCGGTAGTTGGTGCTCTCGTCGAGCCGGGGCAGGCGGGGCAGGACGAGGACGTCGTCGACGGTGATGGCGGGCATCTCGGGCTCCTTAGCTGTCGCTGTGGGTGGACGACGCGTCGCGGTCGGCGCGCAATCGCCGGCCGAGCCGCTCGAAGACCCGGGTGAGGCAGGCGACCTCGGCGTCGTCGAGGTCGTCGATCAGGTTGCGGCGTACCGAGGCCAGGTGGTGCGGCGCGGCCTCGCGCAGGGTCAGCAGCCCGGCGGCGGTGAGCACCGCCTCGCTGCCCCGGCGGTCCTGCGGGCAGGACTCCTTGGCGACCAGGCCGCGTCGTTGCATGGACGTCACCTGGTAGGTCAGTCGGCTGGGGGAGAAGACGAGCCGGTCGGCCAGCTCACCCATCCGGAGTCGCTGCCCGGGCGCCTCGGAGAGCAGGACCAGCACGTGGTAGTCGGCGAAGCTGAGCTCGCTGTCCCCGCGCAGGTCGTCCTCCAGCCGGGTGAACAGCCGCTGGCTCGACTCGATGTAGGCGCGCCAGCAGGCCATCCGCTCCCGGTCCAGGCTCTCCGTCATGGTGCCCAGAGTAGCACTCTTTAAAATTTAAACAAGCGCCCCGCAGCCGTGCCTACGAGGAGCGTTTGGGCCCGCCGTGAGTGGGACGTTGCGATTTGAAGGAAAGCCGGCCCGGGGCAGTCGCGGCGGCCCACACGTGCCACACTCCGGCCGTGGACGACGTCACCCTCACCGCCCCCGGCCTGCTGCTGCGCCCCTGGCACCCGACCGACGCGCCGGCCGTGCTGGCCGCGCTGCCCGACCCGGCGATCGCCCGGTGGAACCCGCAGCGCGTCACCGACCTGGCCACAGCGGCCGCCTGGATCCGCTGGCGCGCCGACCACGGCAGCGGTGACCGGATCTCCCTCGCGGTGACCCACCCGGCCGACGGCGCGCTGCTCGGGGCCGTCTCGCTGCACCAGATCCACGACGGCAACGCCTCGATCGGCTACTGGACGGTGGCCGCTGCCCGGGGTGGCGGGGTGGCGCTGCGGGCGGTCACCGCGCTGACCGACTGGGCCTTCACCACGCTGCGGCTGCACCGCATCGAGCTCTGCCACGCGGTGCCGAACGCCGCCTCCTGCCGGGTCGCCCGACGGGCCGGCTACCGCCTGGAGGGCCACCTGCGCGAGTCCCACCGGTACGGCGACGACCGCCGCTACGACGAGCACCTGCACGCGCGGCTCGCCACCGACGACCGACCGGACGCCCCCACCGCTGGCTAGGCTCGGTGGGTGGACGATCTCGAACTGCTCGACTGGCGGGAACAGGTGGCCCGGCTCTACCTCTCCGAGCTCGACCTGGCCGGGTTCCGCGCCGCCCGCGACGAGCTGTTCGCCGGGCACCCGCAGAGCCCCGTGCCGGCCGCCGACCGGGCCGCCTTCACCGGGCTGGGCTGGTTCCCGCCGAACCCGGAGGCCGTGGTGGAGGCGCCGCTGCGGCCCGCCTCGGGCACCGAGAGCATCGACACCGGCGGCCCCGACGGCGTGGTCGACTACCGGCGGGTGGCGGTTGCCCAGACGCCGTGGGGCCCGCTCACCCTCTGGTGGATCGAGGCGTACGGGGGTGGACTGTTCGTGCCGCTGCGCGACGGCACCTGCGGCACGGAGAGCTACGGCGGTGGCCGGTACCTCACCGACACGGTCAAGGGCACCTACGGGCGCGGCCTGACCGTGCTGCCGGGCGGCCGGGTCCGGCTGGACGCCAACTACCTCTACAACCCGAGCTGCGCGTACGACGACCGGTGGGCCTGCCCGCTGGCGCCACCGGAGAACCGGGTCGACGCGCCGATCCGGGCCGGTGAGCTGGCGTACCACCGGTGAACCACGGCCACGCCCCGGCGCGGGTGCGCCGGGGGCGTGGCTGGTACGGCTCAGCGGGCCGTCGCGCCGGTGGGCGTCAGGTGCATCCGCCCCAGCAGCTGCCGGGCCTGGTCGGCCAGGTTCGCCTCCACGGTCACCGCGTACTGGCCGGCACGCAGTGAGCTCGCCGAGGTGAAGTCGCGCTGGCCGCCGGACATGGCGTGCGCCACCGCGCCGAAGACGGCGCCCCAGATCGCGCCGATGACCAGCCCGACCAGGATCACCGCCACCCAGTTGCCGACCGTGAAGATGCCGAACAACAGGCCGATGAAGAGGCCGAACCAGGCACCGGTACCCGCGCCGAGCAGCGCCGCCCGCCCGGTGGAAAGCCGGCCGAGCACGGTCTCGACCAGGGTGAGGTTGGTGCCCACGATCGCGGTGTGCTCCACCGGGAACCGGTTGTCCGCGAGGTAGTCCACCACCCGCTGGGCGGAGGGGTAGTCCGGGTACGACCCGATCGTCACGGTCGGCGGCCCGGCCTCCGGGCCGTGCCCGTCCCCGCTCGGCGTGCCCAGCCGTCCGGCCGGACCGGACGGGAGGTTGTCGCCACCCGGCATCCCGGGACGCCAGCTGGCGGTCGGGCTCGAGGGTCTGGTCATGAGCATCCTCCTTCGTCAACGGCCGGTGTTCCCGTCGAGGTGCGGCGGTAACACCGCGGCCGGGAGGAATGCCGGTCCGCCGGCCCGGGTAGCCCCCGGCGTGGACAGCGGACGGATCAGCGATCACGGCTTCCTGGCGGACGGGCGCAGCGCCGTGCTGGTGGACCGGAACGGTTCGGTCAACTGGTGGTGCCCGGCCCGCTTCGACGGACCGTCGGTCTTCGGCCGGCTGCTCGACGACCGCGCGGGGCACTGGACGATCCGACCCGACGGCGCGGCCACCAGCGAACGCTCCTACCTGGACGACACGCTGGTGCTGCGGACCGTCTTCAGCACGCCCGGTGGTGCGGTGGCGGTGACCGACGCGCTGGCCCTGGAGCCGGGCGCCCGGGGCCACGACATCGGCCTGCGCTCGCCGCGGGTGCTGGGCCGGCTGGTCGAGGGCCTCTCCGGCGAGGTGCCGGTCCGGGTCGAGTACGCGCCCCGGTTCGAGTACGGGCGGGTCACCGCGTACCTGGTGGAGTCCGACGGGATCATCGGCGCGTCGGCCGGCGCCTGCCGGCTCGGCCTGCGCGGCGACGTGCCGCTGGACCTCGCGCAGGGCACCGCCACCGGCCGGTTCACCGTCCGGGCGGGGGAGAGCTACGGCTTCACCCTGGGGTACGCCCCGACCTACGGTGGCGACGACCCCGTGCTGCCCGACGCCGGACAGGTGGTGGCCGACGCGGTCGCCGGCTGGCGGTCCTGGGCCGACCTGCACCGCGACCAGTACCGCGGGCTGTTCCGCGACCAGGTGCGGCGTAGCGCCATGGTGGTGCAGGGGATGACATACCAGCCCAGCGGCGCGATCGTCGCGGCGGCCACCACCTCGCTGCCCGAGGAGCTCGGCGGTGACCGCAACTACGACTACCGGTTCGTCTGGGTCCGCGACTTCAGCCTGACCCTGCAGGCGCTCTGGCGGGCCGCCTGCCCGGACGAGGCCAACCGGCAGTTCGGCTGGGTGGCCCGGGCGATGGGCCTGATCGACGACGACCCGGTGCCCATCATGTACGGCGTGGAGGGCGAGCGGGACCTCAGCGAGCACCGCCTCACCCACCTCGCCGGGTACGGCGACAGCCGCCCGGTCTTCATCGGCAACGACGCGTGGAAGCAGCGGCAGAACGACGTGCTCGGCGAGATCCTCGACGCGGCCTGGCTGATGCGGCACTACCTGGACCCGATGTCGCCGGACGTCCGCCACCTGCTGCACAGCCTGGCCGACCAGGCGGTGCGGGACTGGCGACGGCCGGACGCCGGGATGTGGGAGGCGCGTGACGCCGAGCGGCACTACGTCTCGTCCAACGTGCAGTGCTGGACGGCGCTGGACCGGGCGGTGCGCTTCGGGCCGCGGATCGGCGACCCGGCCGACGTGGCCCGCTGGGCGCAGGCCCGGGACGAGGTGCGCGCGGCGGTCCTCACGTACGGCTGGAACGACCGGCTCGGCGCGTTCACCGGGGCCTTCGGCTCCGACGAGCTGGACGCCTCGGTGCTGATCATGCCGCTGGTCGGCTTTTTGCCGGCGGACGACCCGCGAATGCGCTCCACCATGGACGTGGTGGAGCGGGAGCTCTCCCGCGACGGTCTGCTGCGCCGCTGGAAGGACGACCCGGCCGGCTTCGTCATCTGCTCGTTCTGGCTGGTCAGCTGCCTCGCCCAGGCCGGCGAGCAGGACCGGGCGGTCCGGCTCTTCGAGCAGCTCGTCGCCCGGGTCAACGACCTCGGGCTCTACGCCGAGCAGATCGACCAGGCCACCGGGGAGCAGCTGGGCAACTTCCCCCAGGCCTTCTCGCACATCGGTCTGATCAACGCCGCCGGCTGGCTCACCGAGGCCGCGGCGCAGGCGCGTGCCGAGCACCGCCGCCAGCCCGTGCCGACCGGTACGGGAACCGAGGAGGGAGCACGCTCATGACCGGACGACTGACGGGCCGGACCGCGCTGATCACCGGCTCGGACTCCGGGATCGGGCAGGCCACCGCGATCGAGTTCGGCCGCGAGGGCGCCGACGTGGTGGTGCACTACCTGCACGACCACGCCGGGGCCAACCACACCAGGGCCGAGATCGAGAAGGCCGGCCAGCGGGCGGTGGTGGTGCAGGGCGACATCAGCGTCGAGCACCAGGTGGAGGCGATGTTCGACGAGGCGCTGGCCGAGTTCGACAGGCTGGACATCCTGATGAACGACGCCGGGGTGGACGCGTCCGGCATCCCGGTGGCCGACCTGGACACCGAGACCTGGGACCGGTGCATCCGGACCAACCTCTACGGCATGTTCTTCTGCTGCCGCAGGTTCGTCCGGCACCGTCGGGACCAGGGCGGACAGGGGAAGATCATCAACATCACCTCGATCCACCAGGAGGTGGCCCGGGCCGGCGGCGCGGACTACGACTCCAGCAAGGGCGGGATGCTGGAGCTGGCCAAGAGCCTCGCCCTGGAGGTCGCCCCGATGCACATGAACGTCAACAACATCGGGCCCGGGATGGTGCTCACCCCGTTCAACCAGGAGGCCATCGACAATCCGGACTACCTGCACGAGCAGGTGCAGTCCATCCCGTGGAAGCGGGCCGCCGAGCCGACCGAGATCGCCAAGCTGGCCGTCTTCCTGGCCAGCGACGACGCCGACTACGTCACCGGCTCGACGTACTTCATGGACGGCGGGCTGATGCAGAACCAGGGTCAGGGCGCCTGACCCGCCGCGCCGCGCCGCTCCGCGCGCGGCGCGGCGCAGGTGCCCGGCGGTGGCCTCGTCGGCCGGGAAGAACGACTCGACCGAGAGCTCCTCGACGGTCACGTCCAGCGGGGTGCCGAAGGTGGAGACCGTGCTCAGCAGACGCAGTTCGGCGCCGTCGTGGCGCAGCCGGAGCGGCACCACCACGTCCGCCGGGCCGGGCGCTCCGCTGGCGTCCGGACCGCCGCCCGGGGTGGCGCGCAGCTCCTCGTGCAGCGCGGTGAGGACCGGATCCCCGGTCAGGGCGGCCTGCCGGCGCAGCCGGGCCAGCAGGTGCGCCCGCCACTGGGCCAGGTTGACGATCCGGGGGGCCAGCCCCTGCGGGTGCAGCGACAGCCGCAAGGCGTTGACCGGCGGCTGGAGCAGGTGCGCCGCCACCCCCGCGGTGAGCAGCGGCAGGGCCGCGTTCGTGGCGAGCAGGTTCCAGTGCCGGTCCAGCGCCACCGCCGGGTACGGCTCGTGCGCCCGCAACACCAGTCGCACCGTGTCCAGCACCGGGCCGAGCTCGGGCGAGTCGAGGGTCGCGTGCGGGTAGACCGGCGCGTAGCCGGCGGCCAGCAGCAGTTCGTTGCGTTCCCGCAGCGGCACGTCAAGGTGTTCCGCCAGCCGCAGCACCATTTCCCGGCTCGGCGCGGACCGGCCGGTCTCGACGAAACTCAGGTGCCGGGCGGAGACCTCGGCCTCGACCGCGAGGGCCAGCTGGCTCAGCCGGCGCCGCTGGCGCCACTGCCGCAGCAGCGGGCCCACCGGCCGCACGGTCACGTCGCCCACAGCGCACATGCTACGGACGCCACGGGGCAGGATGACCTCATGCGGCTGACCGTGATCGCCGACACCCACGTGCCGAAGCGGGCGCGGGATTTGCCCGCGCCCGTCTGGGCGGCGATCGAGGCCGCCGACGTGGTGCTGCACGCCGGTGACTGGGTCGACGTGGCGCTGCTGGACGCCGTCGAGGCCCGGAGCCGTCGGCTGGTCGGGGTGTACGGCAACAACGACGGCCCGGAGCTGCGCGCCCGCCTGCCCGAGGTGGCCCGGGTCGAGCTCGACGGCCTGCGGGTGGCGGTGGTCCACGAGACCGGCCCGAAGACCCGCCGGGAGGAGCGCTGCGCCGCCGCCTTCGGCGACCGCGACCTGCTGGTCTTCGGGCACTCGCACATTCCGTGGGACAGCGTCGCCCCGGGCGGGCTGCGGCTGCTCAACCCCGGTTCGCCGACCGACCGGCGGGCCCAGCCGTACGCGACGTTCCTGACCGCGCGGGTGGCGGCGGGGCGGCTCGAGGAGGTCGAGCTGCACCGCCTGCCCCCGCGCTGAGGTCACCGGCCCCGGCCGGTCTCCTCCTGAAGCTCGTCGATCCGCCGGGACGCCTCGGCCTTGGTGAGGTCGTCCGGCACCTCCTCGCCGGCTTCCCGAGCCAGCGTGTGCAGGTACGACTCCTGGGCAGCGGTCGGCGGCTCCTCGCCGGTCACCCAGTCGTCCGGGTCCTTGATCGCGCCCTGCGGGTCGGGCTGCTGCCGGTTGCGGTCCGTCATGATGGTCACCCTTTCTTCGAACAGGTGTACCACTACCCCGAGTGTCGGTCCTTCATGCCGGGCCGGCCCGCGGCACCTACGATCACCGGGTGGAAACGGGTGTGATCGTGGTGGGAGCCGGCATCGCCGGGGTGGCGTGCGCGAGCGAACTGGTCCGGGCGGGCGTGCCGGTGGAGATCCGCGAACGCGGCCGGGTGGCGGGCGGGCGGATGGCCAGCAAACGCTTCGACGGACGGCCCGCGGACTTCGGCGCCGCGTACTTCACCGCGGACGACCCCGACTTCGTCGAGGTGGTGCGGCGGTGGGAGGCGGCCGGGCTGGTCCGGGAGTGGACCGATACCTTCGTCGCGTACGGCCCGGACGGCCGGCGAGACGTGCCCGGTCCGACCCGTTGGGCCGCCCCCCGCGGCCTGCGCTCGCTGGTCGAGGAGTTGGCCCGGGAGCTGCCGGTGACGGTGGACCGGCTGGTCATGACGGTCGAGCCCGGGCCGGTGGTGGACGGCCGACGGTGCGCGGCCGCGGCGTTGTGCATGCCCGGCCCGCAGGCGGCGCTGCTGCTCGACCCGGCGCTGGAGGGGGCCAGCCGCGCCGCCGAGGAGCAGCGTTGGGCGCCCACCCTCGCCGCTGTGCTGCGCTTTCCGTCCCGACGGTGGCCCGACTTCCGGGGCGCCTTCGTCAACGACCACCCGGTGCTGGCGCTGGTCTGCGACGACGGCGACCGGCGCGGCGACGCCGCCCCGGTGCTGGTGGCGCACACCACCGGTGAGTTCGCCGCCGGGCACCTGGCGCAGCCCACCGCGGCCGGCCCGGCGATCGAGGGCGCGGTCCGTGACCTGCTCGGCCTGCCCGAGCCGGCCGAGCTGACCCACGTGCACCGCTGGACGTACGCCAAGCCGGCCGCCCCCGGCCGCGACGGCACCTGCTACCTCGACGCCGACCGGGTCGGCCTCGCCGGCGACGCCTTCGGCAAGCCCCGCGTGCAGAGCGCATGGCGCTCCGGCCACGACCTCGGCCGCGCCCTCGCCGCCCAGCTGCACGCCGCCGGCCCACCCGCGTCGAGCTAGCGGGCGCCGGCGGGGGTGACTTCCCGGTCGGGGGCGTCGGTGGTGCGTTCGCCGCCGCGGTCGAGCAACTGCATGACCGGCGTGGCGGCGACCCCGTGCACCACCACCGAGACGATCACCACCAGGCCGACCGTGGCCCAGACCAGGTCGGCCTGGGGGAAGTCGGTCTTCGTGGTGGCGTACGCCAGGTAGTAGAGCGAGCCGACCCCTCGGATGCCGAAGAGCGAGATGACCCAGTGCTCGGCCGGCCGGCCCGGCGCGCCGCGCAGCGACAGCCAGCCGAACAGCGGTCGCAGGACGAAGACCAGCGCCAGCCCGACCGCCGCGGCCTGCCAGGTCAGCGGGGCCAGCAGCCCGCCGATCACCGCGCCGCCGAAGAGCAGCAGCAGCAGCACGGTCAGCAGCCGCTCGATCTGCTCGGCGAAGTCGTGCAGCACGGTGTGGTACTCGTGTGTACGCTCCGCAGCCCGGATCGCCCGGGCGGCCACGAAGACGGCCAGGAAGCCGTACCCGCCGACGACCTCCACCAGCCCGTACGCCAGGAAGGTCGCGGCGAGCGCGAGGAAGCCCTCGGCGTGCCGGGCCAGCCGCAACTCGCTGGGGGCGCGGAAGAAGAGCCTGCCGAGCAGCCAGCCGATCAGCAGACCCCCGCCGACCCCGACGCCGAGCTTGTAGAGCACGTCGACGGTGAACCAGTCGGCGAGCCAGTCGGCCGGGGCGAGGCTGGTGCTGGCGATGGCGATGGCCGCGTAGACGAACGGGAAGGCCAGCCCGTCGTTCAGGCCGGCCTCGGAGGTGAGGGCGAAGCGCACCTCGTCCTCGGAGTCCTCCACGTCGGTCGGCTCGCCGACCTGCACGTCGGCGGCGAGCACCGGGTCGGTCGGGGCCAGCGCCGCGCCCAGCAGCAGCGCGGCGGCCGGCATCAGCCCGGCCCACCACCAGCCGAGCAGCGCCACCGCGGCGATGCAGAGCGGCATGGCGAGGGCCAGCAGCCGCCACGTCGACGCCCAGCGCCGCCAACTCAGCGGCCGGTCGATCTTGAGCCCGGCGCCCATCAGCGCGACGATCACGCCGATCTCGGTCAGGTGGGTGGTCACCTCGGGGTACGCCAGCGGGTCCGGCGTCGGCAGCCCGGTGGGGAGCAGGAAGACCAGCATGCCCAGGCCGAGAAAGGCTATCGGCATCGACAGCGGGCGACGCTCCAGCACCCTGGGCAGGATCCCGGCGAGCAGGGCTCCCACCCCGACCAGGGCGAACGCGACGTCGACCGGCTCCACGGCACCACCTCTCACGCCTCGCCCGCGACCGCGGGCGAGGTGGGGGACTGTGCCCCGTGGTGCCGGGGGCTAAGCGTCGCCGTGCGTCTTGTCCCGGCGTGACGTACGTCCCCCTCCGGCCAGCGGGGAGTCGGCGAGCCGGGCCAGCAGGTCGGCCGGGTCCTCGTAGACGGCCACCGCGCCCGCGCCGGCCAGCTCGCCCCGGCTGGTCCCGCCGCAGGTCAGCCCCACGCAGGGAATGTCGAGCTGGCCGGCGGCCGCGACGTCCCAGACCGCGTCGCCGACGAAGACCACCCGCCGGGCGTCGAGCCCGGACTGCTCCAGGGCAGCGACCAGAATGTCCGGTGCGGGCTTGCTCTCCTCGGCGTCCGCCGACGAGGTGACGGTGTCGATCACGTCGTCCGCGTCCAGCGCCGCCCGCAGCGCCGTGATCTCGTGTTCGGCGGCCGAGGTGGCCAGCACCACCCGCAGCCCCGAGGCGGCGCACGCCCGCAGCAGGTCGGCCGCCCCCGGCAGCGGCACCAGCCGCTCCCAGTACTCGCCGAAGAACCCGTCGTGGGCCTCCCGGAGCCGGCCGTCGGCGGCCCGGTTCCGCTCCGGCCCGAGCAGGTGGTCGAGGAGCTTGTCCGAGCCCATGCCGATGGACCGGTGGATGTGCGCCATCGGCACCCGGTGGTCGGCCTGTCGCAGCGCCTCCCACCAGCTGACCGTGTGCAGGTACGTGGTGTCGACCAGGGTGCCGTCGACGTCGAGGAGGACGCCGGTGGGGAGTTCGCCGCTCATGGCGTCCTCCTACCCTTTCCGCGGCGCGCCGACGCACCCGTCAATCGGTCGGGATGAGGATCTCGAACCAGACCGTCGAGCCGCGGACGGTGGGATCGGTGCCCCACGCGTCGCTGAGCTGTTCGATCAGGCCGAGGCCGCGGCCCCGGCTGCTCAGGGTCTCCGTCTGGGGACGGGTCACCGCCCCCCTGGTGCCGGAGTCGGCGACCGAGACCAGCAGCCGCTCCGCGCTCAGGTCGATCACCACCCGCGCCGCGGTGCCGGCGTGCAGCAGGGCGTTGGTGGTCAGCTCGCTGGTGCACAGCACCGCCGCCCCGATCACCGCCTCGGGCACCCGCCACCGGGTGAGCTGCCCGGTCATCCAGTGCCGTACCCGGCTGGGGGCGGTCGGCTCGGCGGGCATCTCCATGCTCGCCGAGCGGCTCGGCTTGAGCGCGTGCTCGACCGCCAGCACCGCCACGTCGTCCTCGGTGGCGCCGGGGACCGCCGCGGTGGCCACGGCGCAGAGCGCCCGCGGGTCGCCGCTGGCGGCGTCGGCCACCGCCGCGACCAGGCCGTCCAGCCCCACCGACAGGCTCTGCCGCCGCCGCTCGACGACCCCGTCGCTGAACATCAGCAGGGTGTCGCCCGGGCGGAACGGCACGGTGGTGGTCCGGGGCCGGCAGCCCAGGCCGAGCGGGGCGGCCGCCGGCACCGGCACGTACGAGGCGCTGACCGTGCCGTCGGGGGCGCAACGCCGGATCAGCGGTGGCGGGTGGCCCGCGCTGGCCAGGGTGATCTGCTCCCGGGCGGCGTCGACCACGCCGAAGACCACGGTGACGAAGAGCTCCTGGGTGCCGGTCTCGGTGCCGAGGCTGGCCACCAGCCGGTCCAGGCCGGCGAGCACGGCGTCCGGGTGCGGGTCGGTCAGCGCCAGGGCGCGCAGCGCCGCGCGGACCTGCCCCATCCGGGCGGCGGCCTGCACGTCGTGGCCGGCCACGTCGCCGAGGACCACGCCGAGACCGCCGGTGGGCAGCAGGAAGGCGTCGTAGAAGTCCCCGCCGGCGGCGTTGCCGTCGACCCCCGGGTCGTACCGGGCGGCGATGCGCAGCCGGGGCAGCGCCGGCAACTGCTCGGGCAGCATGCTGCGTTGCAGCAGCTGGGCGGTGCCGTGCTGGGTCTCGAACCGGCGGGCCCGTTCGGCGGCCTGGCCGACCAGCTCGGCGGAGGCGGCGAGCAGCGCCCGTTCCGCCGCCGACCAGACGTGCGGGCTCTGGTAGGCGACGGCGAGCCCGCCCCGGATCACCGAGGAGCGCAGCGGCAGCGCGGCCAGCGCCCGGATCTTCTGGTCGTGCCGGTCCACCGCGCTGTCCCGCAGCGGCTGACCGTCGGCGGTGAAGTGCGGCACGCCGCTGCGGGCGGTCACCACCACGGGCCCGGGGGAGTCGGCGGCGGCGGGACGCCACAGCGGCGGGAGCCGCTCGTCCGCCTCGTCGAGCAGCTCGCCGCGGACCCGCCGGACCGTCCGCCAGGCCGGGCCGTCGTCGACCGAGAAGCTCACCCGGTCGGCGTCGAAGGAGTGCAGCGCGTAGCGCAGGGTCACCCGGGCCACGTCGTCCAGGGTGAGCGTGCCGGAGAGCGCGGCGGCGAAGTCGCTGAGGCTCTGCAACTGCTGGGTCAGCTGGGTGGTCTGCGCGGCGACGGTGAGCACGCCCACGACCCGGCCGGCGCTGTCCCGCACGGGGGAGTGGCCGCGGGTGAAGACGGCGTGGTCCCCGGTGGTGGCGAGGTGTCGGTCCACCGGCAGCACCGACTCCCGCTGGAGGAAGGACTCACCGTGCCGGTAGGCGCGCTCGACGACGTCACCGACCCCCGGGGTGTGCCACAGGTCGGCGTAGACCTCGGGGGCGGGCCGACCGATCGCGGTGGGGTGCCGGTCGCCGATCACCTCCGAGTAGGCCTGGTTGTAGATCATCAGGAAGTCGTCGCCGTAGTAGAGCGCCATCGGTACCGGCGAGGAGAGGAGCACGTCCACGATGCCGCGGACCGCCGGGTCCCATTCCTGCGGCGGGCCGAGCGGCGTGTCCGCCCACGGGTGGGCGAGCACGGCCGCCGCCACCTGCGAGACCGGGGCCGGTCCGGGAGCGGCGGCTGGTGACGTGGGGACTCGCCCGACCGTGCCTGGCATGCCCGCAGCCTAGCCGGAGCCTGCGGCGGACGATCCGATCATGCCCCCCGATGGAGTACGAGGGGCCGGCGCGCGGGGCAAATGGCCTGGTCAGGGCCGCTTTCGCGGGCGATGTCGGGAAATTGTCGAGGGTCGTCGCGGCGTGCTACCGGATCGAAGGGGTAAGCGGGCGTCGCAGTCCATAGGACAGGAGGGACATCATGCCGAAAACCCTCGCGGTCAGGCAGGCCGACATCGGTGACGCCGTGGCCGACATGTGGAGGTCGGTCCTGCTCTTCATCCCGCGGGCCATCGCGTTCATCGCCATCCTCGTGGTCGGTTGGCTGATCGCCCGAGCGGTCCTGAAGATCGTGGACACGGTACTGGAACGGGTGGGGTTCGACCGCGCGGTCGAACGCGGTGGCATCAAACGTGCGCTGGAACGCACGAAGTACGACGCCAGTGACATCCTGGCCAGGCTCGCGTACTACGCCGTCCTGCTGTTCACGTTGCAGTTCGCGTTCGGGGTGTGGGGTCCCAACGCGATCAGTGACCTGATCCGAGGGGTGGTGGCGTGGCTGCCACGGGCCTTCGTGGCGATCGTCATCGTGGTCGTCGCGGCCGCCATCGCCAACGCGGTGCGGGATCTCGTCACCGGCGCCCTGGGCGGCCTGTCGTACGGCAAGGTGCTGGCCGACCTGGTGGCCGTGTTCATCCTGGCCCTCGGCGTGATCGCGGCGCTGAACCAGGTGGGCATCGCCACGACGGTGACCACCCCGGTGCTGATCGCCGTGCTCGCCACGGTCGCCGGCATCCTGATCGTCGGCGTCGGCGGTGGTCTGGTGAAGCCGATGCAGAGTCGCTGGGACGGCTGGCTCGACCGCGCGGCGGAGGAGTCGCGGGCCGTCCAGGAGCACCGTCGCGCCCGGGCGGCCGGGCAGGGCGACATGAACCGGCAGATGGCCGACCGGGCCGGCGAGCGGACCCAGGCCATGCCGCGCGCCGAGGAGGCCCGGTCGATGTCGGGCGGGCGGGGCACGTACCAGTCCGGCAACGTCGACGAGACCCAGCAGTTCCGCAGTCCGGGCAGCTGAGTCGGGGCGTACCGCAGGGAGGGTGTCCGCGCGCGCGGGCGCCCTTCCTGCGTGTCAGGCGGGTTCGAGCCAGCGCGGGTCGAGCGTGCGAGCCAGCGCGCAGACCGCCAGCAGCCGGGTGAGCAGCCAGTCCGGCTCGGTCCAGTCGACCGCGCCGGCGGGCGGGAGCAGGTCGTGCTCCCGGGCCGCCTCGCGGATCCCCTCCGCGTAGCCGGCGAGGGCCGCCGGGGTCAGCGGGCGGCTGTCGCCGTCGAGGCTGTCGCGTACCGCGGCGGCGTGCTGGTCGACCATCGCCAGCAGGCCCGGGCGGACGGCGGCCGCGGCGAGGCCGCCGGCGCCGACGGTGGCAGTGAGCAGGGCGAGGGTGGACCGCGCCGCGTTCGCGGCGGTCCGGGTCGCGACCTGGGAGTACGGCACACGCATGGTGACCGAGGTTAACCACCGGTAGGGTTCCGCGGCCTCGTCCGCTCGGCCGGTAGCGGGTCCCCCTCCCGTCGGCCGGCCCCGTCCGGCGGGATTGACCCGGTCCTGGCTGGGCAGAAGGAGAACCGCGCGCGTACGGGCGCAACCGGGAGCGTGGAGGGACGAATGGGACAGCACGCGGACGGCCCCGACCAGCGGCACCGCCGGCCCGCCGGGGTGAGCGACGAGACGGTGGCCGCGCTGGGCAAGCTCAGCGAGGCGCTGGAGACGGTGGAGCGGGCGCGCGGGCACCTCTACTCAATGCACCAGCTGATCGGCCACGCCGACCTCATGCTCGACGACGCGGTCGCGCAGTTCCGGGCGGCCGGTCACCACGACATCGCCGACCGGATCGACACCGACCTGCTCGGTCGCAACGTGATCGCGGGGCGCTGGACCTTCCAGATCGTCGAGGACTTCGACGACAACTACTACGGGTTCTTCCGCGAGCTGGACCGGGACGCCCGGGACAAGCTGGTCGACGGGCGACGGCACCTGTTCGAGGCGGAGATGAAGGAGCAGCGACGGACCCCGGGCCGGCCCGGTCACGAGGCCCGGCCGGAGAGCGACCGCTAGGTTCTGTCTCGCGGATCATGTCCATCGGGCACGGCGCGGTCGAAGTTTGGCGGTCTGCCGCCGGCCCGGCCGCGCCGCTTCCAGTTGACGATCTGGTCGTTGGGTAGAGCCGCCAACTGGCGGGTGTCGGGCGTCCTGACCGGGCGTGATCCGGGTGGCCAACGAACGGGCCGCGCCCGTCGGACAGGGTGTGGACCTCGGTGGTCATCCGATGCCCTGGCGTCTAACGAACGAGATTCATGATCCGCGAAACAGAAACCTGGCCGCCCGCGGCGCGGGCCGTGCAGGATCGCCCAACGCGGCATGGCCCGCGAAAAGCGGTCGTACTCTCTTGCGCGGATAGGTCTGTAATGCAAAGCTAACTTCATGGCACACGAATCCGCTTCCCAGGAGGGCAGCCCCCGCGAGCTGCTGGCGGCCGTGCGTGACCTGACGCGCCAGGTCCGTGTCGCCCAGCGCGGCACCTGGTTCCCGCTGCTGGTCTTCGCGACGATCACCCTGGTCGCGATACCCGTCTACCGCTACGCCCCCTACCTCGACCTATTTGGCACCTGCCGATCCCGCCCGCAGCACACCGTCTGTATGGTGCCCAACCCGACGGAGCTCGGGTACTGGACGGTAGCGCTGGTGCTCGCCTACGCGGCGATCGCAGGCTTCTACGTAAGGCAGTCCCGACGGCGCGGCGTGGGCACCCCCATCCGTCCCTACGTCGTCGTCGGCGTCGCGTTGGCCGTCCTGATGACGGCCGTATCGATCTGGTTGACGTTCCACCCGCTCGTTCCCGTCCCCACCGACCCCACCGACCCGGTGCAGATCAAGGTCGGGCCGACCGTGTGGCTCATTAACGGGCTGGCCAGTCCCCTGGCGGTGATCGGGCTGGCGCTGCTGGTGCTCGCCTGGGTCGAACGCCACTGGGCGCTGCTGGCGTACACCCTCGTCTACCTGGCGATCGGGATGGTGCAGGGCAACCAGGTCATTCACTCGTCGTCGCCGTGGTTCTTCCTGCCGTACCTACTCGTCCCGGCGGCGGTGCTGCTACTGGGCGCCGCCGTCTTCGCCCTGTTCCGGCCGACCGCCGAGGTTCGCGGGTGATGACCGGTCACCCCGCCAGCGGCCTGGACGACGTCGTCCACCAGCGCGTCCGGCTCGGCATCATGGCCATCGCGCACCAGGCCCGCCAGGTCGAGTTCGGCTTCCTACGTACCACCCTGCAGTTGACCGCTGGCAACCTCGGGCAGCACCTCTCCGTCCTGGAGAAGGCCGAGCTGATCCAGATCGAGAAGGGCTACGAGGGCAAGCGGCCGCGCACCTGGGTCACCCTCACCGCCGCCGGTCAGGCCGCCCTGCGCGACGAGATCGCCCACCTCAAGCAACTCATCCAGCAGGTCGAACAAGCGGAGACGGCGCCGACCGCCGACCGGTGACCGGCGGGCAGTCGACGTGCGCGGACCGGATCCGGTGCACACCGGATCCGGTCCGCCGGGGCTCAATGAGGGGCTCATTCCGGCAGCAGCTCGCCCGAGCGGGCCGACCACCGCCCGATCCGCGCCAGCGCGTCGGCGACCGGCTGGACCGGCAGTTCCCGGTTGTCGCGCAGCCGCAGCGACACCTCGCCCGCCGCCGCCTCGCGCGGCCCCCAGCACCGCCAGGGACGGGACCCGCCGCTGCGTTCGAAAGCAACGGCTTCAGCACAGTTCGCTCGGCGTTGCTGAAGCCTCCCCGGGCGATACCCGGCTAAAGCGGGCCATACCCATCTAACGAACGAGATTCATGGATCCGCGAGACAGGACCTAGTCGCCCGAGGCTTCGGCCGGCCGACGCCGGCTGGTGTCGTCCGCGATGATCACGGTGGCCACCATGAGCGCGACGCAGAGGCTGAACAGCCACGAGTCGTCGGCGGCGAACCTGGCGGAGACCGGGGCCTGGAGCGCGGCGAGCAGGAAGCCGAGCCAGGCCAGGCGGCGCTGACGTGGGGTGAGGATGCCGGAGCCCTGTTGCATCCCGAAAGTCTTGCGCGAGGACCCCCGATTGCCGTCAGCCGAACGGCGGATTCTGGATGGCCTGTCTGGATTGCTGCCCGTTCGGACGTTGCTTTTTACCTTTTCGGGGGAAGCGACTGCGGCGCGATCCGTATCGGTCGATGAGGCAGGATGACTCGCCGTGTCCGCCCCCCGGCCCCGCGCCTCGCTGCTCCTGCTCGCCTATCTCGCGTTCGTCAGCCTCGGCCTGCCCGACGGTCTGATCGGGGTCGGCTGGCCGTCCATCCGCGCCGACTTCGCCGTGCCGACCGGCGCGATCGGCCTGATGCTCACCGCCGGCACCGCCGGCTACCTGACGTCCAGCGTGCTGGCCGGCTTCACCCTGGCACGGCTCGGCGTCGGGCGCCTGCTCGCCGGGAGCACCCTGCTGGCCAGCCTGGCGCTCACCGGCTACGCCTCGGCGCCCGGGCTGACCCTGATGGTCGGCTGCGCCCTGGTGCTCGGTCTCGGCTCCGGCGCGATCGACTCCGGGCTCAACGCGTACGCGGCGGGGGCCTTCGGGCCACGGCACATGAACTGGATGCACGCCTTCTTCGGCCTCGGCGTGGCAATCGGGCCGCTGGTCATGACGGCCACCCTGGCTGCCGGACTGAGCTGGCGCTGGGCGTACGGCCTCACCGCCGCCGCCCAACTCGCCCTGGCCACCGCGTTCGCGCTGACCGTACGCGCCTGGCGGGACCGGTCACCGGCACCGGATGTACCCGGGGAGCCCGTCGCCGGCGGACCCGCCTCCGCCGGGCTCTCGGCCGGCGGCCCGGTCGTCGCCGCGCCGGTCCGCGAGACACTGCGGCTGCCGGCGGTGTGGCTCGGCGCGCTCGCCTTCGCCCTCTACGTGGCGATCGAGATCGGCACCGGGCTCTTCGCGTTCCTGCTGCTCACCGAGGGGCGTGGGCTGGCCGCGGCGACCGCCGGTCTCGGCGTCTCCGGGTACTGGGGGAGTCTCTTCGTGGGGCGGGTGGTGCAGGGCTTCGTCGCCGAGCGGCTGGGCACCGACCGGGTGCTGCGGGGCAGCCTGGCAGGCATGGTGGTCGGCGCCGCGCTGGTCGCCCTGCCCGCTCCCGCCGTGGTGACCGTCGCCGGCCTGTTCCTGGTCGGGTTCGCCGCCGCGCCGGTCTTCCCGCTACTCACCCTCACCACCGCCGAGCGGGTCGGCGCGGCCCACGCGGACCGGGTCATCGGCGTCCAGATCGGCGCCGCCGGCCTGGGCGCGGCGCTCATCCCGGGCGGGCTGGGCGTGCTGATCGGCGGCACCTCGGTGGCCGTGCTCGGACCGGTCCTGACCGTGCTGGCGGCGGCGCTGCTGGCCCTGCACCTCGCCGCCGCCCGCCGGGCGACGGCGGGCGGCTGAGCGCCGGCCGAGCCCGGTACCGCTCGACCGTCCGCTGCGGGCACTCATGGTCGCTCGCGCGACCGACCACGCCGCGGCGAGCGGCTCACACGTCGGGGCCGGTCCGTCCGGTGGTGGACGGACGGTACGCCCGCTCCGGGTCGGTCATCTCCCGCCGCTCGGCCTCGGGCGCGGCGCCCCGGTCGACGGCCTCGGGGCCGTGCCCGAAGGCCGCCTCCTCGCCCGCGTCGTTGCCGGTGGCGTCGTCGGCCTGCCCGTCGATGGTCGACCGGGCGATCGCCCGCTCCAACTCCTCCAGCGGGGTCTTCTGCTCGTCCCGCCACACGTGGTCGTCGTTGTCCGTCATCCCATCGCGGTACCCGGGCCCGGTGATCGCAAACGGCCACCCGCGTGGACCGAACGTCGGGGTCGGGCGGCGCCGGCCGTGGACACGGCGATGGCCGCCGGATCAACGGCGGCCATCGGTGGACGTGTGGTGCGGGGGAGTGGATCAGGGCTGGGGGCGGGCGACCTCGCCACGCCAGGCGCCGGTCTCCTGACCGCGGCGCTCGATGAACTGCTTGAACCGCTCCAGGTCGCCCTTGGCGCGCTTGTCGACCACGCCGAGCTTGTCGCCGGCCTTCTCGACCACCCCGTGCGGCTCGAAGTCCATCTGGAGGGTGACCCGGGTGTTGCCCTCGTCGAGGCGGTGGAAGGTGACCACGCCGGCCTGCTGGGTACCCCCGGTGGACTTCCACGCCACCCGCTCGTCGGGCAGCTGCTCGGTGATCTCGGCGTCGAACTCGCGCTTGACGCCGGCGATCTCCACCGTCCAGTGGGTCATCCTGTCCGACAGCTGCCGGACCTCCTGCACCCCCTCCATGAAATGGGGGAACTCCTCGAACTGGGTCCACTGGTCGTAGGCCGTCCGGATCGGGACGGACACGTCCACGTGCTCAATAACGCCACTCATGAAAGGTCCTCCTCTGTCCGCCGGTGATGGTCCGAATCGTGGCCCGATCCGGTCACCAGCGCGTCGTCTCGTTCGTGTGCCCGAGCGCGGCCCACACCTCGGAAACCGTCTGGTACCGCGTGCCGTCGGGTAGTCGCTCCAGCGCGGCGATGATGTCGGCGGGCGCCTGATTCTCCCGGGCGTTGGCCAGCAGCGCCTCGCGGTCGCCGGGCAGGGCCGTCATGGTGATGAACCGGCCGAGTCGGCTGCGCCCCTCGACATCGTCGGCGCTCATCCCCTGTGGGTTGCCGCCGCGAGTCGCGCCGGCCGTCACCGTCTTCGGCTCCGGCTGGTCCTCGCCGGCCGGTTCCGGCTGGCGGGACTCCTCGACCCGTGAGCCGGCGGCCCCCGGCCCCTGTACGAGGCCACTGACCTCCTGGCTCATGTTTTCGTCGATCCTCGGTCCGTGTTTGCTGCTGCCACGTTCCATGCCTTGTGTGCTACCCGCCGGGACCGGGCGGAAACGCCGAACCCGGCACCCGGTCACGAACCGGCGGCGGTCTTCGGCGGGAGCACCGGCTCACCCGGGTCCTCCGCGCCGGTCTGGAGCACCCGGCCCCGCTGGAGCTCCGCGTTGATCTGGACCCCGAACAGCAGCGCGCAGTTGGAGAGGTAGAGCCAGACCAGGAAGGCGATGACCGCCCCCAGGCTGCCGTAGGTGACGTCGTACGAGCCGAAGTTGGCCACGTACAGGCCGAAGCCGAACGAGGCGACCACCCAGGAGAGCAGGGCCACCGCCCCACCGGGGGTCAGCCAGCGGAACCTCGGCTGTTGGACGTTCGGGGCGATCCAGAACAGCAGCGACAGCAGCGTCATCATCACCAGCGCGAGCACCGGCCACTTCGCCACGCTCCACACCGTGCGAGCCAGCCCGCCCGCGCCGACCAGGTCGCCCACCGCGTCGGTGACCGGGCCGCTGACGATCAGGCCGAAGGCCACCACGGCGAGCAGCAGCAGGCTCAGCCCGGCCATGCCGACCTGCAGCGGGCGCAGCTTGTAGAACCGGCGCCCCTCCTGCACTCCGTAGATCGCGTTGGAGGCCCGGCTGAACGCCCCGATGAACCCCGAGGCGGACCAGAGCGCGCCGAGCAGACCGAAGCTGAGCAGCACCTTCGCCCCGCTCTGCTGGTCGAGCACGGTACGGACCACGGAGACGAAACCATCGTTGGCGACCACCGAGCCGGCACCCATCTGCCGGGCCAGGTCGAGCACGGTGTCCACGGTGCGCTCCCCGTCGGAGACCAGCCCCACCAGGGCCACCACGACGACCGTGGACGGGAACAGCGCCAGCACCCCGTAGTAGGTCAGCGCCGCCGCCCAGTCCGCGCAGTTGTCCTTGAGGAAGTTCCGCCCGCTGCGTACCAGCGCCCCGCGCCAGGTGGACCAGCTCAGCTGGCGTACCCGGCGAGGCAGGCGCGCCTTCTCACCGCCGGCAACCGCGGCCGGCTCCGTCGTCGCTGCCATGCCCGCTCCCGTCACCCAGGCGGCCCGCCGCACCAGCCGGCTTCGCCTGGCCCCGCCGGTACCCGGTGCCGGAAATCGACAAACCCGACTCTGGGGTTTGCCGGTGGGACCCGGGGGAACGGTCTAGGACGACGGACCAGACGCGGAGGAGGACGAGATGCCCGGGC
The DNA here is from genome assembly GCF_059089345.1 of Micromonospora sp. BS32. NCBI lineage: Bacteria > Bacillati > Actinomycetota > Actinomycetes > Micromonosporales > Micromonosporaceae > Micromonospora > Micromonospora sp. BS32. The sequence goes on along the minus strand of NZ_JBSSHR010000008.1, from coordinate 131,367 downwards.
GCGAGGTTTTGCCCAGCACGCTGCGGCGCTCCCCGGAGAAGGCGCAGCGCACCTGGGAGAAGACGCACGACTCGGCGGTGGAGACCTACGGCGAGGGGGAGCGGGCGCACCGCACCGCGTTCGCCGCGGTCAAGCACGAGTACGAGAAGATCGGCGACCACTGGGAGCCCAAGGGTCGCAAGGGTCCCAGCGACCGCCAGGCCGAGGGCGGTGGTCCCGCCCGAAGGGCCCCCACGGCGGGCGGGGTGGACGCCAACGCCCCGAAGGACCACTTGATGGAGGTGGCCCGGAAACTGGACGTGCCGGGTCGGTCCCGGATGACCAAGCCGGAACTGGTCAAGGCCATCGAGAAGGCCAACAACAACGCCACCCGCCAGGCGCGCGGCGGCCGCTGACCGGCGGGCCCGCGCATTTTCCCCGAAAGAGTGGCTGTCCCGCGCGGGACAGCCACTCTTTCCGGGTACGGGCGCGGCTCAGGGCGTGCTCACCAGTGGCCGCCGCCGGGGGCCTCCAGGTGGACCGTCTTCACCGTGCTGAACTCATCGAGCAGTTCGGGGCCGTAGCCGAAGCCCTGGCCGCTCCCGCGGCGCGGCTGCGCGGCACCGCCCGGCGCGCCGCCGAAGACCGCGTTGATCTTCACGGTGCCGACCGGCAGCTCCCGCCAGGCCCGCTGGGCATGGCTCATCGACGCGGTGAGCACCGTGCCGGCCAGCCCGTACGGAGAGTCGGCGGCGCAGCGCAGCGCCTCGCTGAACGAGTCGACCACCACCACCGCCGCGACCGGTCCGAACGTCTCCTCCCGGACCAGCGCCATCTCCTGCCGGCAGTCGGCGACCACCGTCGCCGGATAGAACGCACCCGACCCCTCCGGCAGCACCCCGCCGGCGCGCAGCGTCGCCCCCTCGGCCACCGCCGCGGTCACCTGCCCGTGCACGTGGTCGCGGTGCCGCCGGTCCACCAGCGGGCCCAGCTCCGTGGCCGGATCCCGGCCCGGCCCGACGGTCAGCGCGCCGGCCCGCTCGACCAGCGCGTCGACGAAGTCCTCGGCCACGTCCCGATGTACGTAGATCCGCTCCACCGCGACGCAGATCTGCCCGGCGTTGGCGAACGCGCCGACCGCCGCCTGACCGGCCGCCCAGACCGGATCCACCCCGGCGTCGACGATCAGCGGGTCGCTGCCGCCGTTCTCCAGCAGCGCCTTCGCGCCGGTCCGGGCGCAGGCCGCGGCGATCGCCCGGCCGGTGGCGGTCGAGCCCACATGGGCTACCACGTCCACCTGCTGCGCGGCCAGCGCCGCGCCCGCCTCGGCGCCGCCGGTCAGCAGGGAGAGCACCCCGGGCGGCAGCGCGCCGGCGAGGATCTTCGCCAGCAGCCAACCGGTCGCCGGGGTCCGCTCGCTCGGCTTGTAGAGCACCACGTTTCCGGTCACCAGGGCCGCGCCGAGCAGGCCGCAGGAGACCGCCACCGGGTCGTTCCACGGGGTGATCGCGGCAACCACGCCGCGCGGCTCCGGGGCCATGAAGTCGATCGCGTCCGCCCCGCCGTGCAGCGTCCGGCCACCGCGCAGCGGGCCCAGCTCGGCGTACTGGCGCAGCGTGCCGATGCCCGCCTCGACGCCGCCCCGGGCGTCACCCAGGGGCTTGCCCATCTCCGCCGTCGTCGCCGCGGCCAGCTCGTCGGCCGCCGCCGCCACGGCGTCCGCCGCCCGGTGCAGCGCCGCCGCCCGCTCCGCGGCGGGGGTCGCCGCCCACTCGGTCACCACCCCCCGGGCGGCCTCCACCGCCTTGGCCACCTCGTCCGCCGTCGCCACCGGCACGGTGCTGACCGGCGAGCCGTCCGCCGGGTCGTGCACGGTCAGCTCACCACCCTCGCCGCCCGCGCCCCACACTCCACCGATGAGCTGTTCAACCCTGTACATGCGGACGGGGATGCCCCGGGCCCGGCGAGGCAAACGCGTTTCGCCCGGTTGCTGGCCGGGTAGGCGGATCGGGTGATCACGACCGGCACGGAAAGCGCGGACGCCGTCGTCATCGGCGCCGGGCACAACGGACTGGTGGCCGCGAACCTGCTCGCCGACGCCGGCTGGGACGTCCTGGTGCTGGAGGCCACCGCCGCGCCGGGCGGCGCGGTGCGCTCCGCCGAGGTGACCGCACCCGGCTACCTCAGCGACCTCTACAGCTCCTTCTACCCCCTCGGGTACGCCTCCCCGGTGCTGCGTGACCTCGGCCTGACCCGGTACGGCCTGGCGTGGACCCACGCCCCCGACGTGCTCGCCCACCTGCTGCCCGACGGCCGCGCCGCGGTGATCAACCGGGACCTCGACCGCACCGCCGAGTCGCTGGAGGCGTTCGCGCCCGGCGACGGCGACCGCTGGCGGCACGCGTACGACGACTGGCGCGAGGTGGCCGAGCCGATGCTCGACAGCATCACCCGGCCGTTCCCGCCGGTCCGCGGCGGGCTGACCCTGCTGCGCCGGCTGCGGGTCGGCGGCGCGCTGCGCCTGGCCCGCCGGCTGGTCGTCCCGGTCCGCAAGCTCGGCGACGAGCTCTTCGACGGCGAGGGCGGGCCGGCGCTGCTGGCCGGCTGCGCCCTGCACACCGACCTCTCCCCGGAGGAGGCCGGCTCCGGTGTGTACGGCTGGCTGCTGGCCATGCTCGGCCAGCAGGTCGGCTGGCCGGTGCCGGTCGGCGGCGCCCAGAAGATCACCGACGCGCTGGTCGCCCGCCTCGTCGAGCGGGGCGGCCGGATCTCCTACGGCGCCCGGGTCGACCGGGTGCTCACCGCCCGGGGCCGGGCGATGGGGGTACGCACCCTCGGCGGGGCCACCTGGCGGGCCCGCCGGGCGGTGCTGGCCGACGTGCCCGCTCCCGCGCTCTACCTCGACCTGGTCGGCGCGGCCCACCTGCCTCCGCGACTGGTGGAGGACCTCGCCCACTTCAAGTGGGACGGCTCCACCCTCAAGGTCGACTGGGCGCTCTCCGGACCGGTGCCGTGGACCAATCGGGCGGTGGCCACCGCCGGCACCGTGCACCTCGGCGCGGACCTCAACGGCCTCACCACGTACGCCGGCGAGCTGGCCCGGGGCGAGGTGCCCCGGGACCCGTTCCTGCTGGTCGGCCAGATGACGACGGCCGACCCGACGCACTCGCCGCCGGGCACCGAGTCGCTCTGGTCGTACACCCACCTGCCGTTCCGGCCGCAGTGGCGGTCGGAGGACCTGACCGGGCACGTGGAGCGGATGGAGGAGGTGCTGGAGGCGGCCGCCCCCGGCTTCCGCAGCCTGATCGTCGGGCGGCACGTGGCCGGGCCGGCCGATCTGGAGGACGGCGACCCGAGCCTGGTGGGCGGGGCGCTGGGCGGCGGCACGGCCGCGGCGTACCAGCAGCTCTTCCTGCGCCCGATCCCCGGCCTGGGCCGCGCGGACACCCCGGTGGACCGGCTCTTCCTGGCCAGTTCCTCGGCCCACCCGGGCGGCGGCGTGCACGGCGCGCCCGGGGCGAACGCCGCCCGGGCGGCGCTGGCCCGCGACCGCGCGCTCACCGGCGGCCTGTACGCCGGGATGATCGACGCCGCCCACCGGGCGGTCTACCGCTGAGGCCCCGGCCATCCGGCCGGGGCGCGGTCAGCGCTCCAGGTTGCGGTGCCGGGTCCGCAGCTTGAACGGCATCAGCGCGCTCTCCACCTTGGTGGCGGTGGTCATCTTCGAGATGCCGTCGCGGCGCTCCTCGAAGCGGATCGGCACCTCCAGGATGGTGTGCCCCAGCTTGGTGGCGAGGTAGTGCATCTCGACCTGGAAGCTGTAGCCGTTCGACTGGACCCGCTCCAGGCCGATGTCGCGCAGCGCGTCGGCCCGCCAGATCTTGAAGCCCGCGGTCAGGTCGCGGATGCGGACCCGCAGCAGGGTGTGCACGTAGAGATTGGCCCAGCCGCTGAGCGCGCGGCGGTAGAGCGGCCAGTTCTCGTCCAGTTGCCCACCCGGCACGTAGCGGGAGCCGATCACCACGCCGGCCTGGGTGGAGAGCAGCGTGCCGAGCATGCCGGGCAGGGCCTCCGGCGGGTGCGACAGGTCGGCGTCCATCTGGGCGACGTAGTCCGCGCCACCGTCGAGCGCCCGGGTGATCCCGTCCACGTACGCCCGGCCCAGGCCCTCCTTGCCGGCCCGGTGCACCACCTGCACCCGGTCCGGGTACTCGATGGCCAGCTTGTCCGCCACCTCGCCCGTGCCGTCCGGCGAGTTGTCGTCGGCGACGAGGACCTTCAGGCCGGGCAGCGGCAGGGCGAGGAGCCGCTCGACCAGCGCCGGGAGGTTGCCCGCCTCGTTGTAGGTGGGGACCACGACGGTCAGGCGCGCGTCCCGCCACGGCGAGGGCAGCTCCACGGGTTCGATCATCACGGACATCCTCAGTCGGCCGACAGCATTCTTACAAAGGGTAGCCAGTGCCCGTTTCCGGCTCCCGGCGAGGTTCCCCGTGACGGCCAGGTCACCCACCGGCGCTTTCGTCCGCCTTCTGCCGGGTGGCGATGTCGGAGAGCCGGCTCAGCGTCTCCTTGTTGCGCTGGTGCAGCACCAGATCGTTGACCTTGTTGCGGATCCAGCGCAGCGGGCCGGCGGCGAAGTCCTCCCCGATCCGCACCCGGGTGGCACCGTCGCTCACCGGCTCCAGCGTGAACACCACGATCGCCTCGCCGGCCGGCCAGAGCCCGGCCTTGAGCACCAGCCGGCGGGGCGGCTCGCACTCCAGCACGGTGGAGGCGTCCTGGAGCGAGAACGGCCAGGGCCCCGCCTTGTGGTGCAGCTGGGTGCCGACCCGGGGCCAGTCGTCGTCGACGTCGCGCACGTGCACCGTGCCGACCACCCAGTCGCTGTACGTCCACCCGTCGGCGAGCACGTCGAAGACCTGCTCCGGGGGCGCATCTATCACTTTCTCCACAATCGCCACCGGGGTTCTGTACCCCTCCGGATCGGGTGGCTAACCGTCCGCGTTAGCTTCTCCGGGACGACGGGTAAGGCCGCAGCGGCGACCCGTGCCCGGCCGACGGCGATGAGCCGTACCGCCGGGTAGATGATGTTTACTCCGCAGGGCTCCGGGAACCCGCCGCGCGTGCGACGGGACCAGATGGAGCCGGATCAGCGCAGGTCAGGCCGGGTCGAACCGGCGACTGACGGCGCCGCTGCCCGGCCGGTCCTGTACGACGCGGTGCTGCTGGACCGGGACGGCACGCTGATCGAGGACGTGCCCTACAACGGGGACCCAGGGAAGGTCAGACCGGTGCCGGGCGCCCGGGAGGCGCTGGACCGGCTCCGCGCCGCGGGGCTCCGCCTCGGCGTGGTCAGCAACCAGTCCGGCTTGGCCCGTGGCCTCTTCACCGCCGACGAGCTGCGCGAGGTCAACGCCCGGGTCGAGGCGCTGCTGGGCCCCTTCGACACCTGGCAGGTCTGCCCGCACGACGAGCGGGCCGGCTGCGTTTGTCGCAAGCCCGCGCCGGGCCTGGTTTACGCCGCCGCGCGGGCGCTCGCCACCACGCCGGACCGCTGCGTGCTGGTCGGCGACATCGGCGCGGACATGACCGCCGCCGGCGCGGCCGGCGCCGCCGGGATCCTGGTGCCCACCCCGGCCACCCGCCCGGCCGAGGTGGCCGCCGCCGGGCACGTCGCCCGCGACCTGCCCGGCGCGGTGGCCACCATCCTCGACCGGGCCGCCCTGCTCGCCGCGCCACCCGCGCGGGCCCGCCGCGGCGGCGTGCTGGTCGTCCGCAGCGACTCCGCCGGGGACGTGCTGGTCACCGGCCCGGCGATCCGCGCCGTCGCCGCCGGTGCCGAGCGGGTCGTCCTGCTCTGCGGGCCGCGCGGTCGCGACGCCGCCGCCCTGCTGCCCGGGGTGGACGAGGTGGTCGAATGGCCGTTGCCGTGGATCGACGGCGACCCCGCCCCGGTCGACCCGGCCGACCTGCGGGCGCTGACCGCCCGGCTGGCCGACCTAGCCGTCGACGAGGCGGTCGTCTTCACCTCCTTCCACCAGTCGCCGCTGCCGCTGGCCCTGCTGCTGCGGATGGCCGGGGTGTCCCGGATCAGCGCGATCAGCGACGACTACCCGGGTTCCCTGCTCGACGTCCGGCACCGGGTGCCCGAGGGACTGCCCGAGCCGGAACGGGCGCTCTCGCTCGCCGTGGCCGCCGGGTTCGCCCTGCCCGCCGGGGACGACCCCCGGCTGCACATCCGCACCGCCGCCCTGCCGCCCACCCCGGCCGGGCTCGGCGCCCCCGGGTACGTGGTGCTGCACCCCGGTTCGGCGGTCCCGACCCGGGCCTGCCCGCCCGAGCTGGCCGCCCGGATCGTCCGGGTGCTCACCGGAGCCGGTCACCGGGTGGCGGTCACCGGTGGTCCGGACGAGGCGGAGCTGACCGCCCGGGTGGCTGGCGACACCGGCATCGACCTGGGCGGGCGGACCGGGCTGGCCGAGCTGGCCGCCGTGCTGGCCGGGGCGGGTGCGCTGGTGGTCGGCAACACCGGGCCGGCGCACCTGGCCGCCGCGCTGGGCGTACCGGTGGTGAGCCTCTTCGCCCCCACCGTCCCGTACGGGCAGTGGGGGCCGTACCGGGTGCCGGCGGTCCGGCTCGGCGACGCCGCGGCACCGTGTCGGGACACCCGGGCCACCGTCTGCCCCGTGCCCGGGCACCCCTGCCTCACCGCGATCGAGCCGGGCCGCGTGCTGGCCGCGGTGCGCCTGCTCGGCGTGCCGGCGACGGCCCCGCCGGTGCTGCCCGCGGCGACGGTCGGCGCCCCGACCGGGCCGACCGCCACGGTGGCCGCCGGTGGCGGGGGCGCTCGATGAACATCCTGGTGTGGCACGTGCACGGGTCGTGGACCACGTCCTTCGTGCACGGTCCGCACCGCTACCTGGTGCCGGTCACCCCCGACCGGGGCCCGTACGGGCGGGGTCGGGCCCGCACCTACCCCTGGCCGGAGAGCGCCGTCGAGGTGACCCCGCAGCAGCTGCGCCGGGCGGAGGTCGACCTGGTGCTGCTCCAGCGGCCCGAGGAGTTCGACCTGGCCTGCGACTGGCTGGGACGCCGGGTCGGCCGGGACGTGCCGGCGATCTACGTGGAGCACAACACCCCGAAGGGGGACGTGCCGAACACCCGCCACCCGATGGCCGACCGGGACGACCTGCTGCTCACCCACGTCACGCACTTCAACGAACTGTTCTGGGACAACGGCGCCACCCGCACCGCCGTGGTGGAGCACGGGGTGGTTCCGCCGGCCGTGGAGTGGACCGGTGAGCTGGACCGGCTCGCCGTGGTGATCAACGAGCCGGTTCGGCGCTGGCGGGTCACCGGCACCGACCTGCTGCCGCGCTTCGCCGAGATCGCCCCGCTGGACGTCTTCGGCATGCAGGTGGCCGGCCTGGCCGATCGCCTCGGCCTGCCCGCCGACCGGTTGACCAGCCACGACGACGTGCCGCAGCACGAGATGCACGCCGCCCTGGCCCGGCGGCGGGCGTACCTGCACCTGTGCCGGTGGACCTCGCTCGGGCTCAGCCTGATCGAGGCGATGACCATGGGCATGCCCGTCGTCGCGCTGGCCACCACCGAGGCCGTCGAGGCCGTACCGCCGGGGTCCGGGGCGCTCTCCACCCGGGTGGACGCGCTGGTCGAGGCCGCCCACCGGTTCGTCGCGCAGCCCGCCGAGGCGCGCCGGGCGGGCGCCGAGGCCCGTACCGCCGCCCGGGCCCGCTACGGCCTGGACCGTTTCCTCACCGACTGGGACCGCCTGCTGGAGGAGGAAGTATGCGCATCGCGATGATCTCCGAGCACGCCAGCCCCCTCGCCGTGCTGGGCGGTGAGGACGCCGGCGGGCAGAACACGCATGTCGCGGAGCTCTCCGCCGCGCTGGCGGCCGCCGGGCACGACGTCCGGGTCTACACCCGCCGGGACGCCGTCGACCTGCCCGTCACGGTCCGCGCCCCGGACGGGTACGAGGTGGTGCACGTACCGGCCGGGCCGGCCGAACCGCTGGCCAAGGACGCGCTGCTGCCGCACATGAAGCCGTTCAGCCACTGGCTGGTGGAGCGCTGGCGGGGCGGCGACTGGGCGCCGGAGGTGATCCACGCGCACTTCTGGATGAGCGGGCTCGCCGCGCTCACCGCCGGGCGGCAGACCGGGGTGCCGGTGGTGCAGACGTACCACGCCCTCGGCACCGTGAAGCGCCGTTACCAGGGCGTCCAGGACACCAGCCCGGCCCGGCGGATCGCGTACGAGCGGGAGCTGGGCTGCGCGGTGGACCGGGTGGTGGCCCAGTGCCAGGACGAGGTGGGCGAGCTGGTCCGGCTCGGCGTGCCGCGCTCCCGGATGACGGTGATCCCGTCCGGGGTCAACCTGACGACGTTCGCCCCGCTCGGCCCGGCCGCCCCGCGGGAACCCGACCGGCCGCGCATCCTCACCGTGGGCCGGCTGGTGGAACGCAAGGGCTTCCAGACGGTGATCCGGGCGATGGCACTGGTCCCGGACGCCGAGTGCGTGGTGGTGGGCGGGCCGCCGGCCGGGCTGCTGGAAACCGACCCGTACGCCCGCCGGTTGCGCGCCCTCGCCACCACCTGCGGGGTCGCCGACCGGGTGAAGCTGGTCGGGGCGGTCCCCCGGGAGGAGATGGGCCGCTGGTACCGCTCGGCGGACCTGCTGGTGGCCGCCCCCTGGTACGAGCCGTTCGGGCTGACCCCGCTGGAGGCGATGGCCTGCGGGGTGCCGGTGGTGGGCACCGCCGTGGGCGGGATCAGGGACACCGTGGTGGCCGGGACGACCGGCGACCTGGTCCCGGCCCGGGACCCGCAGGCGCTGGGCACCGCCATCCGGGGCCTGCTCGACGACCGGATCCGCCGCTTCGGGTACGCCACGGCGGCGCTCCAACGCGCCCGGCGGCAGTACTCCTGGGCGGCCACCGCCGAGCGGCTGGCGGAGGTGTACGGCGAGGTGGCCGCGGTGCACCGGCCGTCCCGGGTGGTCGCCTGATGGCGGCCGGGCCGACCGGGCCGGGGGTGCTCGACGCCCACCTGACCCTGCTGGCCGAGGCGCTGCTGCCGTTCCGGTCGGCGGAGGATCGGCTGGCCCGGTGGGGCGCCGAGCTGGCCGGCGTCCTCGCCGGCGGGGGCCGGATCCTGGTGGCCGGCAACGGCGGCAGCGCGGCCGAGGCGCAGCACCTCACCGCCGAGCTGGTCGGCAAGCTGCGCGACGACCGGGCGCCGCTGGCGGCCATCGCGCTGCACGCCGAGACCTCCGCCGTAACCGCGATCGCCAACGACTACGGCTACGACGAGGTCTTCGCCCGCCAGGTCCGCGCCCACGGCCGCCCCGGCGACGTGCTGCTGCTGATCTCGACCAGCGGGGCCAGCGCGAACCTGCTCGCCGCCGCGCGTGCCGGCCGGGCCGCCGGCCTGCGCTGCTGGGCGTTCACCGGCCCGGCTCCCAACCCGCTGGCCGGGGCGTGTCACGAGGCGCTCGCGATCGCCTCCCCGGAACCCCAGGTGGTGCAGGAGCTGCACCTGGTTGCCACCCACGTGCTCTGCGAACACGTCGACCGGACGCTGCCCGTGGCGCTCGCCGCCGGGGTGGCCGCCACCGCGCCGGTGGACACCGCCGCGCCGGTGGGCGCGCCCGGGCCGGCGGACGCCGTGCCGCCCGGGGAGGCCGGGCCGGTGCGGGCCGGGGTCGAGGTGGTCGTCGACGACGCCGGCCGGCGGGTCGGGGTGGGACGAGGAGGCGTGGCGTGAGGGGACCTCTGGTGGTCATCGGCGACACCCTGCTGGACCGGGACGTCGAGGGCGTGGTGAACCGGCTCTGCCCGGACTCGCCGGTACCGGTGCTGGACGAGACGGCGCACACCGACCGGCCCGGCGGCGCGGGCCTGGCCGCCGTCTTCGCCGCCACCCAGGGCGCGGAAGTGGCGCTGGTGACGGCGCTCGCCGACGACGTGGGCGGTGCCCGGCTCAGCTCCCTGCTCACCGCCGCCGGCGTGCAGGTGTACGCGCTGCCGCTGGTCGGGGCCACGCCGGAGAAGATCCGGCTGCGGGCCCGTGGCCGGGTGCTGCTCCGGCACGACCGGGGCGGCCCGGTCGGCGAGCCCGGGGAGCCCGGCGAGGCGGTGCTGCGGCTGATCGCCGGGGCGTCCGCCGTGCTGGTCAGCGACTACGGGCGGGGGGTGGCCCGGCAGCCGGCGCTGCGGGCCGCGCTGGCCGCCACCCGGGCCCCGGTGGTCTGGGATCCGCACCCGCGCGGCCCGGCCGCGGTGCCCGGGGTGCAGCTGGCCACCCCGAACGAGGCGGAGGCGCGCGAGCTGGCCAAGGTCCCGCCGGGCGGGTCCCGGCTGGGCGCGGCGTCGCGGGGTGCGCAGGGGCTGCGCGAGCGGTGGCGGGCCGGCGCGGTGGCGGTGACCCTGGGCGGGGACGGCGCGCTGCTCTGCCACGCCGGCTCCACCCCGCTGGTGGTCTCCGCGCCGGTCAACGCCGAGGGGGACACCTGCGGGGCCGGGGACCGGTTCGCCTCAGCCGCGAGCATCGCGCTGGCTCGGGGGGCGCTGGTCTCCGAGGCGGTGCAGGAGGCGGTGGCGGAGGCGTCGGCGTACGTGGCCGGCGGGGGAGTGGCCGCCGCCCTCCCGCCACCGGTGCGGACCCCGCCGCCGGTGCTGCTCAGCGGGGGTGGGGACCGGATCGGGGCGGCCGCCGCCGGCGCGGTCGTCGCCGAGGTACGCGCCGCCGGCGGCACCGTCGTGGCCACCGGCGGCTGCTTCGACCTGCTGCACGCCGGGCACGTCGCCACCCTCCAGGCCGCCCGGCAGCTCGGCGACTGCCTGGTCGTCTGCCTCAACTCCGACAGCAGCGTCGCCGGGCTGAAGGGTCCGGACCGGCCGGTGATGTCACAGGGCGACCGCAGCCGGCTGCTCGCGGCGCTGAGCTGCGTCGACGCGGTGATGGTCTTCGACGAGCCGACCCCGCACGCCGCGCTGAGCTGGCTGCGCCCGGACATCTGGGTCAAGGGCGGCGACTACGCCACCGGCGGCGGGGACGAGCCGACCCTGCCGGAGGCCGAGGTGCTGCGCCGCTGGGGCGGCAACACCGTGGTGGTGCCGTACCTGGACGGGCGCTCCACCACCGACATGATCGCGGCGGCCCGCGGCGGGCGTCGCGCCACCACGCCCACCGGCGTCCGCCGGGCCGGCGCGGACCGACCGACGGCGGAGGGAGCACGATGACCAGCAGTCCACCCGGTGCCGGCCCGACCGTCCTGGTCACCGGCGGCTCCAGCGGGCTCGGCGCGGCGGTGGTCACCGCGGTGGCCCGGGCCGGTGGGCGACCCCTCGTGCTCGACCGGCACCGCCCCGGCGACGGCGTGCCGTGGGTCGAGTGCGACCTGGCCGACACCCGGGCCGCCGAGGAGGCCACCCGCGAGCTGGCCGAACGCAACGGTGGGCTGGACGCGGTGGTGACCGCGGCCGGCATGGACGTCCCGGGCCGGCTGGCCGACGTACCCCGGGACACCTGGGAGCGGATCGTCACGGTCGACCTGCTCGCCACGGTGGCCGTGGTCCGGGCCGCGCTGCCCTATCTGGAGGCGTCCCGGGGTAACATCGTGACGGTCGCCTCGACCCTGGGGGTCAAGGCGGTCAGCGACGCCACCGCGTACTGCGCGGCGAAGTTCGGGGTGGTCGGCTTCACCCGGGCGCTCGCCGCCGAGCTGGCCGGGCAGGTCGGGGTGACCCTGCTGATCCCGGGCGGCATGCGCACCGCTTTCTTCGACGACCGGGATCCGCAGTACCGGCCGGGGCCGGACGCCAAGCTCAACGACCCCGCCGACACCGCCGCCGCGGTGATGTTCGCGCTCTCCCAGCCCGCCGGCAGCGCGGTCCGGGAACTGGTGGTCTGCGCCGAGCAGGAGACGTCGTACCCGTGATCCTGGTGCTCCGGGCCCTCGGCGTGGGTGACCTGGCCACGGCGGTACCCGCGCTGCGCGCGCTGCGGTCCGCGTACCCCGACCGGCAGCTGGCGCTCGCGGCACCCGCCTGGCTGGGGCCGCTGGTCGGCCTGGTCGGCGGGGTGGACCGGCTGCTGCCCACCGACGGCCTCGGCCCGCCGCCCTGGCCGACCCCGCCGGCCGCGGTGAACCTGCACGGCCGGGGGCCGCAGTCGCACCGGATGCTGGCCGGGGCCGGGCGGCTGCTCGCCTTCCGCTGCCCCGATGCCGGTCACCTCGACGGGCCACAGTGGCGCGACGAGGAGCACGAGGTGGACCGCTGGTGCCGGCTGCTCGACTGGTACGGCATCCCGGCCGATCCGACCGACCTCACCCTGCGGTCCCCGCCGGCGGGTGCCGCGCCGGCCGGCCTGACCGTGGTCCACCCGGGCAGCAAGCTCCCCGAGAAGCGCTGGCCGGCCGGGCGGTTCGCCGCGCTGGCCCGGGAGCTCACCGAACGCGGCCACCGGGTGGTGGTCACCGGCTCGGCGGACGAGCGGGAGCTGGCCGGGCGGGTGGCCGCCCGGGCCGGACTGCCCGCGGCGGCGGTGCTGGCCGGTCGGACCGACCTCGGCGAGCTGGCCGCCCTGGTCGCCGGGGCCCGCCTGGTGGTCAGCGGGGACACCGGCGTCGGGCACCTCGCCACCGGCTACGGCACCCCGTCCGTGCTGCTCTTCGGGCCGGTGCCACCGTCGCGGTGGGGGCCGCCCGCGGGTCGGCCCCGGCACCGCGTGCTCTGGGCCGGTGGACTGGATTGGCCGGCCTGGTCCGGGGTAGGAACGCACCCGACGTTGGCGGCCCTGTCCGTGGACGGGGTGCTGGCCGCCGTGGACGAGGCAGAGGCGGTGCGGGTCTCCGGTGCGATTGCGGCGTAGTGATCCGGGCCGGGCGGGGTACGGGCGCCGCCGGCGTGGCAAGGGCTGGAGCTACCTCGACCCGCGCGGCGAGCCGGTCCGGGACCCCGACGAGGTGGCCCGGTTCGAGGCTCTGGTCATCCCGCCCGCCTGGCGGGACGTCTGGATTTCGCCGTACCCGAACGGGCACATCCAGGCGACCGGCGTCGACGCGGCCGGTCGCCGGCAGTACCTCTACCACCCGGAGTGGCGGCGCCGGCGGGACGAGGCAAAGTTCGACCACGTGCTGGAGGTCGCCCACCGGCTGCCGAAGCTGCGGGACCGGATCGCCGACGACCTCGACGGCCGAGGGCTCAACCGGGACCGGGTGCTGGCCACCGTCGCCCGCCTGCTCGACATGGGGATGTTCCGGGTCGGCAACGACCAGTACGCGGTCGGGGAGGACGCCACCTTCGGGGTGTCCACGCTGCGTCCCGAGCACGCCCGTTCGCGCGGCGGCTGTGTGGTCTTCGAGTTCCCCGCGAAGGGCGGCATCGAGCAGGTACGCCGGATCGAGGACCCGGAGCTGTGCCGGGTGCTGACCAACCTGCGCCGGCGCCGCCGCTCGGAGGAGCGCCTCTTCGGCTACTGGGACGGTCGGAGCTGGCGGGACGTGCGCAGCGACGAGGTCAACGGGTACCTGCGCGACGCCAGCGGCGGGGAGATGACCGCGAAGGACTTCCGGACCTGGCACGCGACGGTGCTGGCCGCCACGGAACTGGCCACGGTGGGCGTCCAGCGCTCCGCCACGGCCCGGAAGAAGGCGGTGGCCGGGGTGATGCGCGACGTCGCGGAGCTGCTGGGCAACACCCCGACGGTGGCCCGGACGTCCTACGTGGACCCCCGGGTGGTCGACCTGTACCACGACGGGGTGGTGGCTCCGGTGCGGCCGGAGACGCCGCGCACGCAGGCCGAACGCTCGGTGCTGGAACTGCTCGAGGAGGCCTGACCGGCCCCGCCGTCAGTCCTGGGGGGAAGTGCGACGGGGCCGGGGTCCGTACGGCCCGGGGCGGCCGGTGGCGGCGCCGCCGGGCGGTGCGGCACCGGGGCGGTCGCCCGTGACCTGGACGGTCACGGACGCCACGCCGCGGCCCCCCGTTACCACTGGGCTGTCAGCGGTCGTCGACCACCAGCCCGCGCTCAGTATGTCGGCCCCGGGTTGACCATGGACGCCGCGCTGTTGACGATCCGTGCCTGTTCCCGCCGCGACTCCCGGTACGCCTGCGGCGTCACCCCGTACGCGACGCGGAACGCCCGGCTGAAGTGGGCCTTGTCCCGGAAACCCCACCGGGCGGCCACCGCCTGGACCGGCCGGTGCGCCTGCGCCGGGTCGGCCAGGTCCCGCCGGCACCGTTGCAGCCGCAGGTCGCGCACGTACGCCGCCATGGTCGTCTCCTCCAGCTCGAAGAGCCGGTGCAGGGTGCGGACGGAGACGTGGTGCGCGTCGGCGACCGTCTGCGGGGTCAGCGTGGCGTCGCCGAGGTGCTGTTGGACGTAGCCGCGCACCTGGGCGAGCAGGGCCTGCCTGCGGACCTCGCGGGGCACCGCGTCCTCGGCCACCAGGTGCCGGCCGAGCATCGTGGAGATCAGGTCCAGGCCCACGGTGCCGAGCCGGTCGGCGTCGGCCGCGTGGTACTGCTCCGGATGGGCGGTGAGCTGGGTGAGGTACTGGGCGAGCAGGGCGCCCACCCCCTCGGTGCCGGATATCCGGCCGGCCAGCAGGGGAGCGAGCCGGTCCGGTGGCAGCGGCAGCGCCCCGTACGGGATCAGCGCCACGATGCTGCCCGCGTCCTCCCGCCCGCGGTCCGCGCCGAGGTGGCTGACCTGGTGCGGGCGCGACCCGTCGTAGAAGGTGAACTCGCCGGATCGGATCACGCTCTGCTGCCCGGCCTGTCCGGAGGCGCCGGTGCCGGTGGTGGTCAGCGCGAGTAGGAAGTAGTCCACCTCGGTCTGCCGGGCCAGCTTGGCGGTCCGCACGGCATCGAGTGAGGGGTAGCGGTAGCGGACCAGCTGGATCGGGCCGAGGCCGATGATCTCCGCCTTGGCCCGGAAGTCGCCCGCGTGCTCCGTGCGCATCTTCAGCGGCGCGGCGGTCCGCGCCACCAGGTCCAGCCACATCCCGAACCGCTCGCCGGGCGGCACTGCCTCGGTGTCGATCACCTTGCGGTGCAGCATGTCCCCACCTCCCCGTCGGGCCGCTCGTCCCCGCCATTCTGGAGGAAATGCCAGCGACCGGTCGATCGAGGGGGCGGAGAAGGGACGGTCCGCGCGGCCCGGGCCGGGCGCGCGCGGACCGTGGGATCGTGCGCTCAGTCGTTGAGCACCTGGGAGAGCCGGTCCCGGAAGCGCCGCTCCGAGTCGCTGACCTGGTCACCGCCGAGGCCGAGGATGCCGCCGGTGGGGGCCGCGCCGACCACCTGCTCGGCGATCTCCACCAGCCAGTGCTTGTACGCGCCGGCCTCGCCCTCGTCGACCCGTACGGCCAGCAGCGCCGCCGCCTCGGCGGCCCGGGTGAGCACGTCGTCGATCATGGCCTGCGGGTCGGCGGGGGCGATCACCGGCAGCTCCTCGCCGGCCTCCGGGTCGCCGACCCGGGACACGATCTCCCCGGCCACCGCGGCGACCAGCGGGTTGGCCGACTCCCGGCCGGTGGAGATGGTCTCCATTCCGGCGGCGTTCTCGGCCCGGGTACGCCGGGCGCCGTCGGACTCGGCGGCGCTCGCCGCGGTGAGCACCGACTGCGGCAGGCCGACCAGCAGCCCCCACTCCTCGTCGGAAAAGCCGAAACTGGTGTACGCCGGCTGTTCGATCACGACTGAGCCCCTCTCGGCCTGGTCTTCACTGTCAGTGGTACGTGCCGCGCCCGCCGGCGCCCGGCTCAGGCTAGTCCAGGGTCAGCAGGCCCTGTTCGGACACCACGCGGACGGAGAGCGTCTTGTAGCCCACCTCGTCGAAGAGCACCGTCATCCGGTCGTCCTCGTAGTTGAGCACCAGGCCCGGTCCCCACTCGGGGTGGCGTACCTGGCTGTGCACGGGGAACGGGCCGACCGCCCCGGAGTCGGCGACGCTGGTGCCGGCGTGGCAGTTGTCGCAGTGTCCGCAGATCTCCGACATCTGCTCGCCGAAGTACGCCAGCAGCGCCTGGAGGCGGCAGCCGGTGGTCTCGGCGAAGGCGCGCATCATGTCGCTCCGGGACCGGGTGACGGTCTGTTGGCGTTCCGCCTCGGCGAGGGCCGCCGCGCCGGCCGCGGCCGGCTTGGGGGCGTAGCGCGGGGCGCCGATCTTCTGCTTGGCGCGCGGCTCGGCGGCGCCGACCTGCTCCAGCAGGGAGAGGTACTGGCCGAGCTTGCGCGCGCCGAGGCCGGTGACCTCGCGCAGCTCCTTCTTGGTGGCGGGCTGCTTGCGGACGACCGCGGCGAGGTCCCGCAGCTCGTTCTCGTTCGGCAGCCCGCCGCTGAAGTAGCGTTGCAGCCCGACGTCCTCGGCCCGCCAGAGCAGCAGCACCCGGGCGGGTTCCCCGTCCCGGCCGGCGCGGCCGATCTCCTGGAAGTAGCTGTCCGGGGAGTCGGGCAGCGCCATGTGCGCCACCCAGGCGATGTTGGGCTTGTCGATGCCCATGCCGAACGCCGAGGTGGCCACCATGATCGGCACCTGGTCGGCGAGGAACGCCTCGTGCAGTTCGTGCCGGGCGTTGGTGGGCATCCCGCCGTGGTAGTACTGCGCCGGGAAGCCGGCGTCGGTGAGCTGCTGGGCGAGTTCCTCGGCCGAGCGGCGGGTCGGCACGTAGATGATGCCGGGGCGCTCGTCGTCGCGCAGCAGCGCGACCAGCCGCCGCCAGCGGTAGTCGTCGGTGGGGCAGTAGGCGACCTCGACGAAGAGGTTCGGGCGGTCCAGCCCGGAGACCACCACCTCGGGGTCCCGCAACCGCAGCCGGGCGATGATGTCGTCGCGGACCGGCGGCGAGGCGGTGGCGGTCAGCGCCACCACGGGTGGCCGGCCGATGCCCTCGATGAGGTGGCCCAGCGCCAGGTAGTCGGGGCGGAAGTCGTGCCCCCAGGCGGAGATGCAGTGCGCCTCGTCGATCGCCACCAGGGCCGGCTTCAGCGACTTCACCTCGGCCATCCGGTCGGGGTTGCTGAGCGCCTCCGGCGTGATGAAGAGGAACTCCGCCCGGCCCTCGCGAATCTCGACGACCGCCTGCGCCTGCTGGGCGGCGGTCTCGTCGGAGCTGATCCGGACCGCCCGCAGCTCGGGGCGCTGCCGTTCGTTGAGCGCGGCGATCTGGTCCTGCTGCAGGGCGAGCAGCGGGGAGATCACCACCGTCGGGCCGGGGATCAGGCTGGCCGGGATCTGGTAGATCGCCGACTTGCCGGCGCCGGTGGGCAGGACCACCAGGGCGTCGCGTCGCTTCATCACCGCGCGCATGGCGGCGAGTTGGTTGGGCCGCAGCGCGGTCCAGCCGAAGAGGCTTCGCGCCGCGCGGCGCAACGTCATCGAGTGCGTGGACAGCTTCATCGAGGGCCGGAGGTACCCGAGCCGATCACGGTCGAAACCGTTGACACCCGCCCGAGGGTCGACCCATTATGAACAGACGCTCATGAACACCCGTTCGCAATGAGGGGGAGTCCGATGACGACGGTCGTGAACGATCACCAGGCGGCGGCGTGGAACGGCTACGAGGGCCGGCACTGGGCCGCCCACCAGGACCGCTACGACGCGGTCAACAGCGGCTTCAACGCCCCGCTGCTCGACGCGGTCGCCCCGGGTGACCGGGTCCTCGACGTGGGCTGCGGCAACGGCCAGCTCACCCGGCTGGCCGCCCGCCAGGCCGGCGCCGGGCACGCGGTCGGCATCGACCTCTCCGCGCCGATGCTCGACCGCGCCCGAGCGTCGGCCGCCGCCGAGCGAGTGTCGAACGTCCACTTCGTCCAGGGCGACGCGCAGGTCCAGCCGTTCCCGCCCGGCTCCTTCGACGTGGCGCTGAGCCGGTTCGGGGTGATGTTCTTCGCCGACCCGGTGGCCGCGTTCCGGGGGATCGGCCGGGCGCTGCGCCCCGGCGGCCGGCTCGCCTTCGTCTGCCTGGACGACATCCGCCGTGGCGACCTCGGGTTGGTCCTCGCCGCGCTCGCCGCCGAGCTGCCGCCAGCCGGCACCGCCGGCGCCGCCGAGCCGCTCTCGCTGGCCGACCCGGCCGTGGTCCGCGAGATCCTCGCCGCCGCCGGCTTCGCCGAGGTCGACATTCTGGGCTACGAGGCGCCGCAGCTCTGGGGGCGCGACGCCGCCGACGCCGGCGGGTTCCTCGCCGACTGGGGACCGGTCCGGCACCGGCTCGACCAGCTCGACCCGGCGACCGTCACCCGGGCGCGGGCCGCCCTGGTGGAGGCGATGCGACCGTTCGCCCGGCCCGACGGGGTACGGCTGCGCGGCACCGCCTGGCTGGTCACCGCCCACCGTCCGGCCCGGTCCTACGATGACCGGTGATGTCACCGAGGAGAGCGGCCGCCCTGCGCGGCGGGGAGCAGAGCCTGCGCGAGCACCTGATCGCCGTGGCGGGCCGACTGGTCGCCGAGCGGGGGACGGCGGGGTTGACCGTCCGCGACATCGCCCGGGCGGCGCAGGTCGCCGACGGGGTGCTCTACAACCACTTCGCCGACAAGGAGGAGCTGCTCGGCCACGCCCTGCACGCGCACGTGCGGGCCGTCGAGGAGGGGCTGGCCGGCAGGTCCCCGCAGCCCGGCGAGGGCACGGTCGAGGCGAACCTGCGGTCGTACCTGAGCCGGGCGCTGGCCCTGCACGCGGCGATCCTGCCCGCGTTCGCCGGGGTGCTCACCCAGCCCGGGGTGCTGGCCCGCTTCGCCGCGCTGCCCAACCCCATCGGCGGCGGCCGGGGCGTGCGCACCGAGCTGGCCGGCTACGTCCGCGGCGAGCAGCGGCTCGGCCGGCTCGCCGGTGACGCCAGCCCCGACGCGGTCGCCGCGCTGGTCGTCGGGGTCTGCCACGACCTGGTCCTCGGCCACCTGCTCGACCCGTCCGGGCCGGCGCCGGAGCCCGCGCCCCAGCTCGTCGACGAGCTGGTCGCCACCCTGCTGCGCGGCATCGCCCCGACCCGAGGATGAGCGACCGGGACCGGCGTCCGCCGCACGCGGTCGTCGGGACCGGTCCACCCGGCCCGGGGTTGCCCACGGGAGCCACGATGCGGACATGACAGTCCGCGCCTCGGGCCATGTGCCCATGTCGTCCGTCGGGTCGGGCCTTGCCGCCGGTCGGCTCCGGGTCGGTGTGGCGCTCGTGGTCGCGGCGGTCTGGGCCGTGGCCGCTGTCCGGGACCTCCACGGCTTCTGGCCCGGCCTCCTGCTCGGCTCGGTGCCCTTCGCGCTGGCCCTCGCCGCGTTGGTCGCGATGCTGATCAGTGTTCGCCGCCCCTGGCGGCGGCCCGCCGTGCTCGCGGCACCGGGCGGCACCCGGCTCAGGGCGGAGCCGGGCTCGGGTTTCAGCTGGTTCGTGGCGGCCGAGGTCCTGATCCTCACCGTCACCGCCATCCCGCAGGTCGACCCGCTCGTGGACCGGGCGACGGCTCCCTCGGGACCCGACCGGTACGTCCTGATGGCGCTCACGCCGGCCCTGGTCCTGCTCGCCGCGCTGCTGCTGGTGGTCTTCGTGGCCGCCGTCTGGGACGGCCGCCCCCGGGTGGACCTGACTCCCGCCGGGGTCGAGGTGAGGCAGCCGTTCGGCCGGCAGTTCGTGCCCTGGGCGGCGCTGTCACCCGGCACACCGCACCGGCAGTCGTCCGGCTCCGAACTGGTGCTCCACGTGTGCCGGCCGGAAGCGGTCCGGCGCAGCGGGCTGGCGTGGGGTACCCGCCGCCGGCCTCGCCTCCCGCTCTCCTGGCTGCGGGTGCACCCGTGGTACCTCGCCGACGTGCTGCGCTTCTACGTCGACCACCCGCACGAGCGGGACGGCATCGGCAGTGACGCCGGTCGGGAGCGGCTGCGCCGGGCGCTCGACGCCGGCTGAGGCCGGCCCGCGGTGGCGGCCCCGCTCGGCGCGGGTCAGCGCAGCCGGGGAAGCACCTCGCGCTGGTAGAGGTCGAACAGGCCCTGGGTGTGCGGGCCGGTGTTGGCCACGTAGACCTCGTCGAAGCCGGCCTTGGCGTACTTGTCGATCATCTCCAGGTGCGCGTCGGCGCTGTTGCCGCAGACGAACGCCTCCTTCATCATCTCCGGCCGCACCAGCTCGGCGGCCTGCTCGAAGTGGCGCGGGGAGGGCAGCACCTGGGACAGCTCGCCCGGCACCCCGGCGTTCGGCCACTTCTCGTACGCCAGCCGCATC
This sequence comes from Micromonospora sp. BS32, assembly GCF_059089345.1. Taxonomy (NCBI): domain Bacteria; kingdom Bacillati; phylum Actinomycetota; class Actinomycetes; order Micromonosporales; family Micromonosporaceae; genus Micromonospora; species Micromonospora sp. BS32. Next base: position 111,145 of record NZ_JBSSHR010000008.1, on the reverse strand, counting down.
CCCTCGTCCTCGCTGTCGGCGTACGCCGCCTTGAAGCCGGCCTGGCACGGCTTGTCACCACCGCCGCCGGCCCGGAACCGGCGCACCATGTCGCCGTCGGGCATGGTGCTGACGTAGCCGTCGCCGATCCGGGCGGCCAGGTCGATGGCCTTCGGGCCGAAACCGGAGACGTAGATCGGCGGGGGAGTGTCGGGCAGCGTGTAGACCCGGGCGTGCTCCACCGTGTAGTGCTTGCCGTGGTGGTTGACGAAGCCGCCGCGCCACAACTCACGCATCACCTCGACCGCCTCCTCCAGCATCTCCAGCCGGACGTCGGTCTGCGGCCACGCGTCACCGAGGATGTGCTCGTTGAGGGCCTCGCCGGTGCCCACCCCGAGCACGAAGCGACCGTCGTGCAGCACCGCGCTGGTCGCCGCGGCCTGGGCGATCACCGCCGGGTGGATGCGGACGGTCGGGCAGGTCACCGCGGTGGTGACCGGGAGCGAGCAGACCTGGCTCAGCGCGCCGATGGTGGACCAGACGAAGGGGCTCTGCCCCTGTGCGTCCACCCACGGGTGGTAGTGGTCCGAGATCCACAGCGCTTCGAAGCCGGCCCGTTCGGCGCCGCGCGCCTGCTCCAGCAGCTCCGCCGGGCCGTACTCCTCACTGGACAGGAAGTAGCCGATCCTCATGGGTCCCCCTCGCCGTCGTCGGCCGCCGGACGCGGCGGACCTGCCGTGGGGAAGCGGTACCCCGGCCGGCCGGGATCACTCTCACCGGCGGCCGAACATGGCCCGGATCGCGATGAGCAGGAGCAGGCCGCCGACCACCACGCCGAGCAGGCGTACGCCGGGGACGTCGGCCGCTGAGGTGGCGTCGGCGAGCGGCAGGAGATCCATCCCCGCACTGTCCCACGGGGCCCCGGGCAGCGCCAGGAGGCTAACAGTAAGGTTTATTGACTATTTCGTGGCGCGGTGTGACCATGGCAGCACCGCGACGGCGAGGGGCCGTCCCGCGCGACACGGGGGTACGTCGGCCGTATGAACGAGCGCAACCTGGCGGGTCTGGCCGCAGCCGTCCTGCAACCCGGCTTCGTCGGCACCACCGCACCCGACTGGGTGTGCCGCTGGCTCGGCGACGGGCTCGGTTCGGTGGTCCTCTTCGCCCGCAACGTGGCCGACCCCGCCCAGCTCGCCGCGCTCACCGCGACCCTGCGCGCCGAACGCCCCGACGTCCTCGTCGCCATCGACGAGGAGGCCGGCGACGTCACCCGGATCGAGTCCGCCCGGGGCAGCTCCCGCCCCGGCAACCTCGCCCTCGGCGCCGTCGACGACCCGGCGCTGACCGAGGAGGTGGCCCGCGACCTCGGCGTCGACCTCGCCGCGCTCGGCGTGACCCTCAACTACGCCCCCGACGCCGACGTCAACAACAACCCCGCCAACCCGGTCATCGGGGTCCGCTCCTTCGGCGCCGACCCCGACCTGGTCGCCCGGCACACCGCCGCCTGGGTACGCGGCCTCCAGTCCGCCGGGGTCGCCGCCTGCGCCAAGCACTTCCCCGGCCACGGCGACACCCGGGTCGACTCGCACCACGACCTGCCCCGGATCACCGCCAGCCGGGCCCGCCTCGACGCCGGGGAACTGGTCCCGTTCCGGGCCGCCGTCGCCGCCGGCGTGCAGGCGGTGATGACCGGCCACCTGCTGGTCCCCGCCCTCGACCCGGAGCTGCCGGCCACGCTGAGCCCGCGCATCCTCGGCGACCTGCTCCGCGACGAGCTGGGCTTCTCCGGCGTGGTGGTCACCGACGCGGTGGAGATGCGCGCGGTCGCCGACCGGTACGGCTTCGCCGGCGGTGCCGTGCGCGCCCTCGCCGCCGGCGCGGACGCCATCTGCGTCGGCGGGGAACGCGCCGACGAGCAGGCCGCCCGGCACCTGCGCGACGCCATCGTCGCCGCGGTGGTCTCCGGGGAACTGCCCGAGGAACGCCTCGCCGAGGCCGCCAAGCGGGTCGGTCAGCTCGCCGCCTGGACGGTGGCCGGCCGGGCCGACCGGCCGGCCCGGGGTCCGGCCGGCGCCGACGGCTCGCCGGTCGGGCTGGCCGCCGCCCGCCGGGCGCTGCGACTCAGCGGCGACCCCGCCGGCACCCTCCCGCTCACCGCCGCCGCGCACGTGGTGGAGTTCGCCCCGCCGCGCAACATCGCCATCGGCCCGGAGACCCCGTGGGGGATCGCCGCCCCCCTCGCCGACCTGCTGCCCGGGACGACCACCCGCCGGCTGGCCGAGGCGGACCTGCCCGCCGACCCCACCGCCGGGGCCGCCGGCCGGCCGTTGGTGCTGGTCGTGCGCGACCTGCACCGGCACGACTGGATGCGCCGCGCGGTGGCCGATGCCCTCGCCGTCCGGCCGGACGCCGTGGTGGTCGAGCTGGGCGTGCCCGAGCTGATCACCGGGCGGGTGCACCTGGCCACCCACGGCGCCACCTGGGCCGGCGCCCGGGCCGCCGTGGAACTGCTCGCCGGCGTCCGCTGACGGCCGGCGGCCCGTCCCGGTCCGCGGCGGGTCGCGGTGTCCAGTGAGGCGGACACCGCGACCCGTCGCACCGTGACCGGGGCCGGACCCGGGGTGGACGGCAGCTATTCGGGCACGAGCACCAGGTCGGCGTAGTCCGGGTGACGCTCGATCCAGGCCCGCATGAAGGGACACTGCGGCACCACCCGGCCACCCTGCTGCCGGACCTGGTCCAGGGTCGCCTTGACCAGCGCGCCACCGACGCCCATGTCCTGGAACTCGGGACGCACCTCGGTGTGGGTGAACACCCGCACCTCGCCGCGGGGGATGTAGGCGGTGAAGCCGGCCAGCGCGTCGTCGACCAGGATCTCGAAGCGGTGCTTGGCGGGGTTCTCCTCGACCAGGAAGCTCACCGGGACATTCTCTCCCCACGCTGGGACAGCCGGTCCAGTTCGGCCAGCAACCGGTCCACCTCGTCGGTGGTGTTGTAGTGGTACACGCTGGCCCGGACCGCGCCCCCGGTCTCCCGCAGGCCCATCGCCTGGAAGTACTCGTAGGCGTAGTAGTCGCCGGAGGAGAGGCAGAGCCGCGCCTCGCCCAGCGCCGCCGCCAGGCCCGCGGGCGTCCAGCCGGCCAGCCGGAAGGAGACCGTCGGGCAGCGGCGCGCGGCGGCGCCGTACACCGTCACCGCGTCCCGGGCGGCCAGCCCGGCGAGCAGCCGGTCGAAGACCTGCTCCTCGTACGCCTGGGCGGCGGCCAGCCCGGCGCGGACCCGCTCCCGGCGGTCGCCGGTCGCGGTCGGGTCCAGCCCGGCCAGGTGGTCCACCGCGGCGGTCACCCCGGCCAGCAGCGGGAAGCTCGGCGTGCCGGCCTCGAAGCGGTCCGGCACCGCGTCGGAGGAGGGCATCAGCTTCTGCGGGTGCAGCCTGGCCCAACGGGCCGGGTCGGCCACCATCGCGGCCAGGTGCGGGCCGGACCACTTGTAGGCGCTGGTGACCAGGAAATCCGCGCCCAACGAGGCGAGGTCGGTCGGGCCGTGCGGCACCGAGTGCACCCCGTCGACGCAGACCAGCGCGCCGGCGGCGTGCGCGGTCTTGGCGATCGCCGCGACGTCCGGCACGGTGCCGATCGCGTTGCTGCCGGCGGTCACCGCGACCAGCCGGGTCCGCTCGCCGACCAGGTCGGCGTACTGGCCGGCGGGCAGCTCCCCGGTGGCCGGGTCGAACTCCGCCCAGCGCACGGTCGCGCCGGCCGCCTCGGCCGCCTGCACCCACGGCCGCACGTTGGCATCGTGGTCCAGCCGGGAGACCACCACCTCGTCGCCCGGGCGCCAGGTGTCGCCCAACGCCCGGGCCAGGGTGTACGTCAGCGCCGTCGCGCTCGGCCCGAGCACCACCCCGTCACCGGTGGCCCCGAGCAGGTCGGCCACCGCGGCGCGGGCGTCGGCGACCAGCTCCAGCGACCGCCGGCCGGGCAGGAAGGCGGTGCTCCGGTTGCCCATCGCGCGGCCCATCGCGTCGGCCACCGCGTCGATCACCGACCGCGGGGTCTGGGTGCCGCCGGCACCGTCGAAGTGGGCGAAACCCTCGGTCAGGGCGGGGTAGGCGGCCCGGGTCCGGGCGACGTCGTACGGCATGCCCGGACCCTAACGCGCCCGGCTGACCCGGCGCGGTCCGCCCGTGATCAACTCCGCCGGTGCCGGACGGGCGCCGGTCTCGTACCCTGGGCCGGGTGACGACGCGATCCGCTACCTCCCCCCTGACCTCCTCCCGCCGGGCCGCCGGCCTGCTGGCCGGCCTGGCGCTCGGCCTGGCCGTGCTGGCCGGGTGCAGCTCCGACAACGCCGACACCGACTGCGGCCTGGACGCCTGCACGGTGACCTTCGACCGGGGCGTGGACGCCAGCGCCACCATCCTCGGCGTCGAGGCGAAGCTTGTCGGCGCCCAGGGCGATCAGGTCACCGTCGAGGTGGCCGGCGAGCAGCTCTCGCTGACCATGGGCCAGCAGGCCGCCGAGGTGGGCGGTTTCGCGGTCACCCTGGACAGCGTCACCGACCAGCAGGTCAAGATCCGCGTCGCCCGGAGTCCCAGCAGCTGACCTGGGCGGGGCGGCGCCGATACCACGTTTGGAAATCTTCGCAATCGGAGATTGTGCCGCCATGTCACTCACCGGGAACGCCGAAGCCACCGCCGCCCGCACCGCGGACAGCCGCTGGCTGGAAATCCTCGCCCGGGCCGGTTTCATCGGCTACGGGATCGTGCACCTGCTCTTCGCCTGGCTCATCCTCCAGATCGCCTTCGGCAAGTCCGGCGAGGAGGGGAACCAGAACGGTGCGCTGCGTACGCTGGGCGCCCAGCCCATGGGGAAGGCGCTGCTGGTGGCCATCGCGGTCGGCCTGATCGCCATGGCCATCTGGCAGGCGCTCGAGGCGGCCGTCGGGCATCGCGCCCTGCGCGACAAGGACCGGCTCTTCGAGCGGATCGCCTCGGTCGTCCGCACGATCGTCTTCCTCTGGCTGGCCTGGACGGCGATCAAGGTGGTCCAGGACGCCAGCGCGAACGCCTCCGACCAGCAGCAGGCCCTCACCGAGAAGCTGATGGCCTCCGACGGTGGACGCTGGCTGGTCGGGCTGGCCGGGCTGGTGCTCGCCGCTGTCGGCATCGGCATGATCATCTATGGGTACAAGAAGAAGTTCGAGCGCAACCTGAAGACCGGCGAGATGAGCCCGAAGACGCACACCCTGACCCGTCGGCTGGGCATGGCCGGCTACATCGCCCGGGGCGCCGTCTTCGCGGTCGCCGGCATCCTGATCGTCGTGGCCGCGGTGCAGTACGACCCGGCGAAGTCCCGCGGCCTGGACGGTGCCGTGCGTACCCTGCGGGACCAGTCCTGGGGCCCGTTCGTGCTGGCCCTGATGGCGCTCGGCATCGCCGCCTTCGGCGTCTACTGCTTCCTCCAGTCCCGGTACCGCAAGGTCTGAGCTGGTCGATGTCGGGATCCCCGGGCACCATAGGGCTTTTGCCCGGGGACCGAACACCCCGGCTGGAGGGAGACAAACCAGTGCAGGACTACCTCGAGACGATCGCCGCCGCGGCTGCCGCGGCGGCGATCGCGCTGTTGCTCGTCGAGGTGGTGCACCGTGTGGTCCGCCGGCTCGGCCGGCGCTCGCTGCTGATGACGGAGCTCACCGACCACGCCCACCGCCCGTTCCAGGCAGCCGCCACGATCATCGCGGTGCAGTTCGCGGTCCGCGTGACCACCGGGTACGCCGTCGGCACCGGCTGGCGGCAGGTGGCGCTGCACACCCTGGTCCTCGGCGTGGTGGCCGCGGTCGCCTGGCTGGTCGCCTCGCTGCTGGTGGTGGTGGAGGACACCGCGCTGGCCCGGTTCCGGGTCGACGTGCCGAACAACCGGCACGCCCGCCGGGTACGCACCCAGGTGGTGCTGCTGCGCCGGCTGACCATAGCGGTGATCGTGATCCTGGCGATCGGGGTGTCGCTGATGACCTTCCCCGCCGTCCGGGGCATCGGCGCCGGGGTGCTGACCAGCGCCGGTGTGGTCGGTGTGGTGGCCGCGCTGGCCGCGCAGAGCCTGCTCGGCAACGTCATCGCCGGCCTCCAGCTCGCCTTCAGCGACGCGGTACGCCTCGACGACGTGGTGGTCGTCGAGGGGGAGTGGGGTCGGATCGAGGAGTTGACCCTCAGCTACGTGGTGGTGCAGATCTGGGACGACCGGCGGCTGATCCTGCCGACCTCCTACTTCACCAGCACCCCGTTCCAGAACTGGACCCGGACCGAGGCCGCCGTGCTGGGCACCGCCGAGCTCGACGTCGACTGGGCGGTCCCGGTGCAGGCGATGCGGGAGGAGCTGCGCCGGCTGGTGGAGAGCACCGACCTGTGGGACGGCCGGGTCTGCGTACTCCAGGTCACCGACGCGACCGGCGGTCTGGTCAAGGTCCGGGCGCTGGTCAGCGCCGCCGACGCCGGCAGCCTGTGGGATCTGCGCTGCCTGGTCCGCGAGCACCTGGTCGGGTGGATCCGCGACCAGCGGCCGACGGCGCTGCCGCGCAGCCGCACCGAGATCGGTGACGCCTCCGGAGCCCTGCCCTGGCAGTGGGTGCAGCCCCGTCGACCGGTCCGTCGGCGCCAGGAGCCGGAGGTGCCCGACGACGCCCGGGTCTTCGGCGGCAGCGACGACGGCGACGCGCGCAGCGAGGCCTTCGTCGGCCCGGAGGGCGAGGCCCGGGGTGAGGCCCTCGTCGGCACCGAGAATCCGGTCGAAGCCCGCCGCTGAACCCCGCCGAGAGCCCCCGGAACCACGGTTTCGGGGGCTTCGTCATGCCCGCTTCCGCGTTTCGCCGTACGTCCGTGCCCCGACTGCGGTCAGATGTGGTTGGTCACCGTGCGCAGGATTGACGGACGGCGGCTTCGGGCATACAGCGCGGTGATGATGAAAGGAGGACAGCATGGCTGACGTCGCGAACCACCGCACGTCCCGGACCGGGACCGAGCCGTCCACCGCCGAACTGGTGCAGCGCGCCACCGAGCAGGTCTCCCGGCTGGTGCGGGACGAACTGGCGCTGGCACGGGCGGAGCTGACCCAGAAGGGCAAGCATGCGGGGATCGGGATCGGTCTCTTCGGCGGGGGCGGTGCGCTGGCTCTCTACGGGCTGGGCGCGCTGGTCGCCACCGCGATCCTGCTGCTCGACCTGGCGCTGCCCGCGTGGGCCGCCGCGCTGATCGTGGCGGTGGTGCTCTTCCTGCTGGCCGGGGTGCTGGCGCTGGTGGGCAAGAAGCAGGTCAGCCACGCGGTCCCGCCGATGCCGGAGGCGGCGGTGCGCAGCGTCCGGGCGGACGTGGACACCGTCACCGCCGCGGTGAAGGACAGGGGACGGGCATGACGGGCAACGGCACCGGCGACAACGAGGCGCTCCGCGAGGAGATCCGGCGGACCCGGGTGGAGTTGGGCGAGACGATGGAGCTGCTGGCCGCCAAGGCGGACGTCAAGGCGCGGCTGCGGGAGTCCGCCGGGCAGGCGAAGGAGCGGATGCGCGAGCAGGCCGCGCTGACCGTGTCCCGGGTGCGGGGCCAGGCGGTGCAGAAGGCCGACGTGGCGCGGGCACAGGCGTACGAGAAGGGTGGGGCGGCCCGGGCCAACCCGGTGCCCTGGGCGACGGTCGCGGCCGCCGCCGTGGCGACCGTGGTGGTGCTGCTGATCGTCCGGGGGAGGCGCAGGTGAGCAGGGGCATCGGCAGGGCCGCGTACAAGCCCGTCGGGGTGCTGATGGGGCTCGCCGCCGGCACGATCGCCGGGGCGATCTTCCGGCAGGTGTGGACGATGACCGCTGGCGACGGTGAGGCGCCCAGCGCGACCGACGAGGACCGCAAGTGGGGCGAGATCCTCGCCGCAGCGGCGTTGCAGGGGGCGATCTTCGCGGTCGTCCGGGCCGCCGTCGACCGCGGCGGAGCGGTGGGCGTACGACGGATCACCGGCCGCTGGCCGGATTGACCCGCGTGATGCCGACGGCCCCCCTCCCGTATCGACGGATGGGGGGCCTTTCGCACGGCCGCGACAGGCCCTCCAGCGGATCTCAGGCATCCGTCAGGTCACATGTCGGAGAAATTCGTCGGTTAGGCTATGCCAAGTTTTTGTGTACGTGGTTTGCTGATCCCCGCTGTTGAGAGATGGCGTGGGTTGAGGGAAGTCTCCTCTGTGGGGGGCCGACTCAGGCACCGCTGCTCGAAAACGGCCAATCGGCCGCACGGCGTGCTCGGCCGCCAGTTTTAGAAGGAGATACACATGGCGCAGGGAACCGTGAAGTGGTTCAACGCTGACAAGGGCTTCGGCTTCATCACCGTCGACGGCGGGGGTGCTGACGTGTTCGTCCACTTCTCGGCCATCCAGACCAGCGGCTACCGCTCGCTGGAGGAGAACCAGCGGGTGGAGTTCGAGATCGCCCAGGGTCAGAAGGGTCCGCAGGCCGAGCAGGTCCGCCCCATCTGAGCAGTGCCGGTCGGCAGCCGCCGACCCGGGTGATCCGGCCCCCCGGATCGACGAGAAGCCCCGTGTCCTCGCAGGGACGCGGGGCTTTCCGCGTACCCGGGGTCGCCGACCGGTCAGGTACGCCGGCGGGCGCGCAGGCCGCGCCAGATGACGACGAGCCCGACCAGCGTCAGCACCGGGCCGATCAGCGCCCAGATCCGCTCGTCGGTCATCACGCTGCCGCTGACGTAGCCGAGCCCCTGCACGGTCCACACCGCGCCGACCACCACGGCCAGCAGGCCGAGGGTGAGCGTGAGCCAGCCCCTCATCGGTCCCCCCTCCGCGGGCCGGTGGCTCCGCTCCCGTCGTCAGCATGCGGGTCGACCGGCCCCGGGGCGGGGACCCGGCCGGCGCGGCTCACCACCGGTCGTGCACCCGCGGCCGGACCAGCTCGTCGTAGACCGCCCGGACGGTCGCCTGCTCGTCGGCGGTCAACGCCGGCACCTGCGCCGCGGCGGCGTTGCCCCGGGCCTGCTCCGGGTTGCGCGCGCCGGGGATGACCACGGTGACGCCGGGCTGGTCGACGATCCAGCGGAGCGCGAACTGGGCCATCGTCCGGTCGGCGCCCACCAGCGGGGCGAGCCGGCGGACCACCGCCAGGCCGAGGTCGTAGTCCACACCGGAGAAGGTCTCGCCGACGTCGAAGCTCTCGCCGTGCCGGTTGAACGTGCGGTGGTCGTCGGCGGCGAAGGTGGTGTGCTCGTCGTACCGGCCGGAGAGCAGGCCGCTGGCCAGCGGCACCCGGGCGATGATGCCCACGCCGGCCGCGGCGGCGGCGGGGAGCACCCGGTCCAGCGGCTTGAGCCGGACGGCGTTGAGGATGATCTGCACGCTGGCCACGCCGGGCCGGGCGATCGCGGTGAGCGCCTGGTCGCAGGTCTCGACGCTGACGCCGTAGCCGGCGATCCGCTTCTCGGCGACCAGGGTGTCCAGGGCGTCGAAGACCCGGTCGTCGGCGAAGACGGCCGTCGGCGGGCAGTGCAGCTGCACCAGGTCGAGGGTGTCCACGCCGAGGTTGGCCCGGGACCGGTCGGTCCAGGCCCGGAAGTTGTCCAGGGTGTACGCCTCGGGCGTCTGCTCGACCCGCCGGCCCATCTTGGTGGCGACGGTCAGCCCGTGTTCGGGGCGGCCGGCCAGGAACCGGCCGATGAGCTGTTCGCTGCGGCCGTCGCCGTAGACGTCGGCGGTGTCCAGGAAGGTGACCCCGGAGTCGACCGCGGCGGCGAGGACGTCGAGGGCGGCGGACTCGCTGACCTGCCCCCAGTCGGCGCCGAGCTGCCAGGCGCCGAGTCCGACGACGCCCACCTGCCGGCCGAGCCGGGCGAAGCTGCGCTGTTCCATTCGGACGAGCCTAGTGACCGCCTTGCCGTCGCGCAGCGCGCCCCGTAGGGTCGCTGCAAGACGTACGTACGGTTTGGAGGCTGTCATGTGGGACCCCACGACCTACCTGCGCTACGCGGACGAGCGGTCCCGCCCCTTCCACGACCTGGTCGCCCGGGTGCCCGCCGACCGGCCGCGCCACGTCGTCGACCTCGGCTGCGGGCCCGGCACCCTGACCGCCACCCTCGCCGCCCGCTGGCCGGACGCCCGGATCACCGGCCTCGACTCCTCCCCGGAGATGATCGACCGGGCCGCCGCCCTGGCCGCCCCGGTCGACTTCGCCGTCGCCGACGTCCGAGAGTGGCGGCCCGGCCCCGACGTCGACGTGGTGATCTCCAACGCGGTGCTCCAGTGGGTGCCCGGCCACCAGGAGCTGCTCGCCCGCTGGGCCCGCGAGCTGCCGGCCGGCGCGGTGCTGGCCGTCCAGGTCCCGGGCAACTTCGCCGCGCCGTCGCACCGGGCGCTGCGCGAGGTGGCCGGCCGGGACCGCTGGGCGGCCACCCTGGCGCCGCTGCTGCGCGAGGCGCCGGTCGGCGACCCGGTCGACTACGCCGCGCTGCTGGCCGACGCCGACTGCGCGGTGGACGCCTGGGAGACTACGTACGTGCACCTGCTCCCGGCCGCCGTCGACCCGGACCATCCGGTGCTCGCCTGGATGGAGGGGACGGCGCTGCGCCCGGTGCGGGCCGCGCTGGACGCCGCCGGCTGGGCCGACTTCCGCGCCGAGCTGGGGGTACGGCTCGCCGAGGCGTACCCGGTGCGGCAGGGTCAGGTGTATTTCCCGTTCCGTCGGATCTTCGTGGTGGCCCGCACCGGCGCCCGCGCAGAGGAGAACCCGTGACCGACCTGTCCGCCTTCATCGCCGCACTGCCCAAGGTGGAGCTGCACGTGCACCACGTCGGCTCCGCCTCGCCCCGGATCGTCTCCGAGCTGGCCGCTCGGCACGAGGGGCGCAGCCCGGTGCCGGCGGATCCCGAGGCGCTGGCGGAGTACTTCGCCTTCCGCGACTTCGCCCACTTCATCGAGGTCTACCTGAGCGTCGTGGACCTGATCCGCGACCCAGAGGACGTCTGGATCCTCACCCACGAGGTGGCCCGGGAGCTGGCCCGCCAGCAGGTCCGCTACGCCGAGCTGACCGTGACCCCGTACTCGCACGTGCACCGGGGCATCCCCGCGCCGGCGTTCTGCGAGGCGATCGAGGACGCCCGCAAGCGCGCCGAGGCGGACTTCGGCATCGCGCTGCGCTGGTGCTTCGACATTCCCGGCGAGGCCGGGCTGCCGGCCGCGGAGGAGACGCTGCGGATCGCGCTGGAACAGCGGCCGGACGGACTGGTCAGTTTCGGTCTCGGCGGCCCCGAGATCGGGGTGCCCCGGCCGCAGTTCAAGCCGTACTTCGACCAGGCCCGGGCGGCCGGGCTGCGCTCGGTGCCGCACGCCGGCGAGACCACCGGCCCGCAGACGGTCTGGGACGCGCTGCGCGACCTCGGCGCCGAGCGGATCGGGCACGGCATCTCCGCCGCCGAGGACCCGGAGCTGCTCGCGTACCTGGCCGAGCACCGGATCGCCCTGGAGGTCTGCCCGACCTCCAACGTGCGCACCCGGGCGGTCGCCCGGATCGAGGAGCACCCGCTGCGGCGGCTGGTCGACGCCGGGGTGCTGGTCACCATCAACTCCGACGACCCGCCGATGTTCGGCACCACCCTCAACGACGAGTACGCCGTCGCCGCCCGGCTGCTCGACGCCGGCCCCGACCGGCTCGCCGCACTGGCCCGGGACGCGGTGACCGCGTCCTTCCTCGAGCCGGCGGAGAAGGCGAAGATCAGCGCCGAGATCGACGCCTGTTCGGCGGCCGCGACCCGCTGAGCCGACGCGGCGCGCCGCGCGGCCGGGCCACGCTCACGGAGCGGCGGCGCCGCCGCGCGGCCAGCGCCAGGCCGGCCGCGACGGCCACCGCCCAGGGCGGGACCGGCAGGTCGGGGGAGGTCGCCCCCGGTCCGGCCGGGTACGCCAGGACCGGGTCCTGCCAGAGCGCCAGCGTCACGGCGATGCCCGCGCCGATCACGACGGCCCAGCGGAGCAGGCGATGGGGACTCATCGGCTCACCTCACGACGGTCGGCGGGTGAGGGGGGCACGCGCGACGGGAGCGGGTGTGGGGGGACCGTGCTCCCGCCGCGCGTACGGGCTCCGCCGGCCGGCAGGTGTCAGGGGCGACAGACCGGCGGAACTGATGGGTTCTGCGGAAATCATGGCATTGCGCGGCCGTCGCACCGCCGTCGTTAATCCGGATCTAAGGAAGACTTGCGCCGGCCCACAGCCGCCCGCTCGGTCCGGTGCCGATCAGCCGTCGGAGGGGCGCTGCCGGGGCCACCGCCGGCCGGTCTTCTGCTCCCGGGCCTCCCGGGCCATCCGGCCGACCAGTCCGAACCGGTTGACCTGCCGGGGCGTCGCCTCGGGGTCGGCCAGCAGCATCACCACGCTGGCCCCGCCCAGCCGGGCCCGGTCGATGCTCACCGAGCCGTTGGCCTGCAATGCGACCCGTTTGGCGATGTCCAGCCCCAGGCCGGTCGAGCCCTGGTCGCTGGCGCCCCGGCGCAGCGCCCGGTCCGGGTTCGCGATGCCCGGGCCGGCGTCGTCGATCCGGATCGCCACATACCCGTCGCGGCGGGAGACCGCCACCTCGAACGCGGTCCCCTGCGGGGTGTAGCGGAAGACGTTGCCGATCACCGCGTCCAGCGCGGCGGCCAGCTCGGCGCGGGGAACCGGGGCGGGGATGCGCAGCTGCGCGCCGCTGACCCGGTGCGGCCGGTTCTGGTCACCGGCCAGGGCCGCCCAGAACACCATCCGGTCCCGGACCACCTCGCTGACGTCGCACTCGGCCGGCCCGGCCTCGTGGGCCACCGCCTTGCGGGTCGTCTTGATCAGCACGTCGATCTCGCCCTCGAGGGTGACGATCGCCTGCCGGATCCGCCGGATCGCCCGGCGCCGGTCCAGCTCCGCCGGGGTGAACGAGCCGACGCTGGTGTCGTCGGAGTCCAGCCCCTCAGCGTCCAGCCGCAGCACCGTCAGCGGCGTGCGCAGCCGGTGCGACAGGTCGGCCACCAGTTCCCGCTCGTCGGTGCGGGCGGCGACCAGCCGGTCGGCCATCCGGTTGAAGGCGTACCCGGCCTCGGCCAGCTCGCGGGGACCGCTCGGCTCGACCCGTACCCCGAGGTCGCCGTCGCCGACCGCCAGGGCGGCCTTGACCAGGCTCCGGGTGGAGTCCACCGCGCGGGCCGCGACCCGGTCGACCACGATCACGGCGGCGCCGACCAGCGCCACGGCGACCCCGGCCAGCAGCAGCCAGGTCCCGCCCGCGCCCTCGTCGAGCGCGGCGTCCGGGACGAAGACCTCGACCACCGCGACCTTGCCGTCGAGGACCACCGGGTCGAGCCGGACCACCCCGCCGTCGACGTCGGTGACCAGCGACTTCTGCTCGCTGCGGGCCCGGTCCAGGTCGTCGTCGTCGGCGCGCCCGGCCGGCTCGCCGCCGGTCAGGCCGTGCACCACCGGGCGGGTGGCCGGGTCGTCGCCGCTGGCCTCCACCGCCCGCCGGACGGCCGCCGGGTCGGTGCTGACCGCCAGCGCCCCGGTGACCATCGCGCCGCGCCGGGCCGCGTCGGCGAGCGCCTCCTCGCGGACCTCGTCGCGCATGCTGATCCCCAGCGGGATGAGGAACGCCAGCGCCACCAGGGCGCACATGCCGGCCGTGAGGTAGGCCAGCGCCAGCCTCAGTCCGGGGCCACCAGCCGGAAGCCCACCCCCCGCACGGTGCGCAGGTAGCGCGGCTTCGCCGCGGACTCGCCCATCTTTCGTCGAAGCCAGTACAGGTGAACGTCGATGGTCTGGTCCTCGCCGACCGACGGCTGCCGCCATACCTCCTCCAAGAGTTCCCGCCGGGACACTACCCGGCCGGGTCGAGCGGCGAGATACGCCAGCAGGTCGAATTCCTTGCGGGTCAGCGCGAGCAGTTCCCCGTCGAGCATCGCGCTGCGCTCGCCGACGTCGACCCGGAGCCCGCCCACCGTGTGCACCGCCGGCTGGACCGTCCGGCTGGCCCGGCCCACCCGGCGCAGCACGGTGGTGATCCGGGCGTCGAGGTGGGCGCCGGTGAAGGGCTTGACCATGTAGTCGTCCGCCCCGGCGCGCAGCAGCCGGACCACCGACTGCTCGTCGTCGCGGGCGGTGGCGATGATGATCGGCACGTCGGTGATGCCGCGCAGCATGCGCAGCGCGTCCGAGCCGTCCAGGTCAGGCAGGCCGAGGTCGAGCACGACCAGGTCGGGGGTCTCGGCGGCGACCCGGCGCAGCGCGTCCAGCGCGGTGCCGACGGCGTGTACGGCGTGCCCCCGCTCGCTGAGGGACCGCAGCATCGCGCCGCGTACGACGTGGTCGTCTTCGACCAGGAGCACGGTGGCCACCTCAGCACCGTACTGCCCGTGGCAAGTTGATCGCGTTGCGGCAGCGGCCCGAACCGGGCAAGCTGGCACGACGATGTCGTTCACCCTCTTTCCCGACGCCCGGGCGGCGCTGGCCCGGGACAGTCTCGCCGGTCTCTCCGTCGGCGACGCGCTGGGGGCGCTCTTCTTCGTCCCCGGCCGGCCGTCCGCGCCCTGGCGCGACGACCTGCCAGCCGGCTCGTGGCCGTGGAGCGACGACACCGAGATGGCCTGCTCGGTGCTCGACACGCTCGTCACACACGGCGAGATCGACCGGGACGCGCTCGCCGCCTCCTTCGCCACCCGGTACGACCCGGTCCGCCGCTACGGCGCCGGTGCGGTGGAGATCCTGGAGCTGATCCGTACCGGCACTCCGTGGCCGGTGGCCGCCGCGTCGGCGTTCGACGGGCAGGGCTCCTGCGGCAACGGCGCGGCGATGCGGGTCGGGCCGCTGGGCGCCTGGTTCGCCGACTCGACGGCCCGGGCCGCGGCGCAGGCCCGGGTCTCCGCCGAGGTCACCCACGCGCACCCGGAGGGGGTGGCGGGCGCCGTCGCGGTGGCGGTCGCCGCCTCGCTGGCCGCCCGCGCCCGGCTCGACGGGGTACGCCCCGAGCCGGCCCGACTGCTGGCCGCGGTCGCCGCCGCCCTCGACCCGGCCACCGAGGTGCACCGCCGGGTACGCCGCGCGGCCGGGCTGCTCGGCCGCCCGCTCGCCGAGGCCGTGGAGATCCTCGGCAACGGCTCGCGGGTGACCGCCCAGGACACGGTCGGCTTCACCCTCTGGGTGGCCGCCAACCGGCTCGATGACTACCCGGCGGCGATCCAGGCCTGCGTCGAGGCGGGCGGCGACGTCGACACCACGGCCGCGATCGTCGGTGCGGTGGTGGCCGGGTACACCGGCGTCGGCACCCCGGGCGGCGTCCCCGACGGCTGGCTCGCCGCCCGGGAGCGGCTGCCCGACTGGCTGGGTTGACCTCAGCGCGATCCCGCCGGCTGATCCGACAGGACTCGCTCTGCCGAGCCGGCCGGGTCGCGCCCGTCCGGCGAGCCGCCGGCCGCCCTGCCGGGGTGCTCGGCCGGGTCGCCGGCCTCGGCCGGCGCGTCGGTCCGGCCGTCGGCGGGGGTCGGCGGGGTGCGGCCGTCGAAGGTCCAGGTCCGAGCTTCTGACGCCGGGTCGACGGCGTCCGGCCCGGTGTCGGCGGGTCCCGCGGGCCGGCCGCGCCGCCGGCTGGCCGCCCAGCCGATCGCCGCCCCGCCGCCCAGCCCGATCAGCAGGCCGCCGCCGAGCAGCACGTCCCCGTTCAGTCCGTCGTCGTCCGTCGGCGGGGCGGCGTCCGGGGTGGCCGCCGCCGGCATCGCCCCGTGGTCGCTCATCGCGCCCGCGTCGCCGGCGCCGCCGTGGTGACCGGTCGCCGCCCCGGGGGCGGCGGGCAGCAGGGCCAGCGTGGGGGCCGGGTGCGCGCCGCCGGCCGGATCGGCCCAGCGCACCATCGTCCCGTCGGAGTACGTCTGCACCACCTCGAAGGCCATCCGCTCCGCCTGCGGCAGCGGGCCCATGGCGATCGAGAGTCGGGCCGGCCCGGGCTGCGGCTTCCCGGCGGCCCGGGTCCAGACCACCGAGGCGGTCACCGTGTCCACGCTGAACCCGTGGATGCCCTCCACCCGCTGCTCCGGCCGGCGGGTGGTGATCAGCGGTGCCCAACCGTCCACCGAGAGCGGGTAGACCTCACCGATCGGCGCGTCGGCGGGGAGCTTGAACTCGATCTTCTCGGTGCGGGCGCCCGGCCGTTCCTCCGGCACCACCAGGGCCAGTTCGACCGCGTCGCCCTGGCTCGCCTGGGTGGGCGTGGTCGTCACGCCCGCGGCGAGCGCCGCACCCGGCCAGCCCAGCAGCCCGGCCGCCGCCGCGGCCAGGACGATCACGGTCCGACGGCTGCCGCCGCGGGTCGTCGTCATCCGTGCCCCCATCCGTCTCCAGGCGGCCGGCACCGGCTCCGGCCACACCCGGTAGTTCGGACGGGAGGCCGGAAAGGTTCAATCGGGTCGCCGTCGTTCCCGCCAGGCAGGACACGGTGGCCGTTCCTTTCCCGACGACCGGGCGGAAACGGGCGGCAGATAGCATCGCAGGGGGCCGGATACCGGCCGCTTCCGTACCGTCTGCAGCTGAGGAGTCACCGTGTCCGCACCCCGTACCCCCGTCGTGGCCGACCCCGTCGTCGTCGCCGCCGGGACGACGGCTGCCGACGCGGTGGCCGCGGCCGGGCTGCCCGCCACCGGCCCGAAGGCGATCGTGGTGGTCCGTGACCCGCAGGGTCAGCTGCGCGACCTGGACTGGGCGCCGGCCGAGGAGACCAGCGTCGAGCCGGTCAGCCTCGACTCGCCGGACGGGCTCAACGTGCTGCGCCACTCCACCGCGCACGTGCTCGCCCAGGCCGTGCAGGACGTCTTCCCCGAGGCCAAGCTCGGCATCGGCCCGCCGATCGAGAACGGCTTCTACTACGACTTCGCGGTGGCCAAGCCGTTCCAGCCGGACGACCTGGCCAAGCTCGAGAAGCGGATGCAGGAGATCGTCAAGTCCGGCCAGCGGTTCCGCCGCCGCCGCTTCGACAGCCTGGACGAGGCGAAGGCGGAGCTGGCCGCCGAGCCGTTCAAGCTGGAGCTGATCGACGTCAAGGGGGAGGGGCTGGATTCCTCCGAGGTGATGGAGGTGGGCGGCGGCGAGCTGACCATCTACGACAACCTCGCCGCCAACGAGGACAAGGTCTGCTGGTCGGACCTGTGCCGGGGCCCGCACCTGCCGAACACCCGGCTGATCGGCGCGTTCAAGCTGATGCGCTCGGCCGCCGCCTACTGGCGCGGTTCGGAGAAGAACCCACAGCTCCAGCGGGTGTACGGGACCGCCTGGCCGACCCGGGATGAGCTCAAGGCGTACCTCAAGCTGTTGGAGGAGGCCGCCCGGCGCGACCACCGCAAGCTCGGCGCGGATCTCGACCTGTTCAGCTTCCCCGACGAGATCGGCTCCGGGCTGGCGGTCTTCCACCCCAAGGGCGGCATCATCCGCCGGGAACTGGAGGACTACTCGCGCCGCCGGCACGAGGAGGCGGGGTACGAGTTCGTCAACACCCCGCACATCACCAAGGGCCAGCTCTTCGAGACCTCCGGGCACCTCCAGTGGTACGCCGACGGCATGTACCCGCCCATGGAGATGGAGGGCGCGAACTACTACCTCAAGCCGATGAACTGCCCGTTCCACAACCTGATCTACCGGTCCCGCGGGCGGTCCTACCGGGAGCTGCCGCTGCGGCTGTTCGAGTTCGGCTCGGTCTACCGGTTCGAGAAGTCCGGTGTGGTGCACGGCCTGACCCGGGTGCGCGGCATGACCCAGGACGATGCGCACATCTACTGCACCCAGGAGCAGATGGACGGTGAGCTGAAGTCCCTGCTCACCTTCGTGCTGCAGCTGCTGCGCGACTACGGCCTGGACGACTTCTACCTGGAGCTGTCCACCCGCAACCCGGAGAAGTCGGTGGGCACCGACGAGAACTGGGAGCGGGCCACCGAGGCGCTGCGGTCGGCCGCCGAGGAGTCCGGCCTGAACCTGGTGCCGGACCCGGGCGGCGCGGCCTTCTACGGGCCGAAGATCTCCGTGCAGGCCAAGGACGCCATCGGTCGGACCTGGCAGATGTCGACCATCCAGGTCGACTTCAACCTGCCGGAGCGGTTCGGGCTGGAATACCAGGCCGCGGACGGCAGCCGGCAGCGGCCGGTGATGATCCACCGGGCGCTCTTCGGCTCGATCGAGCGTTTCTTCGGCGTGCTCACCGAGCACTACGCGGGCGCGTTCCCGGCCTGGCTGGCGCCGGTGCAGGTGATCGGCATCCCGATCCGCGAGGACCACACCGACTACCTGCACGGTTTCGTCGCGGCGCTGCGGGCCGAGGGGATCCGGGCCCAGGTCGACACGGGCGACGACCGGATGCAGAAGAAGATCCGCACCGCCCAGCAGCAGAAGATCCCGTTCATGGTGATCGCGGGCGACGACGACGTGGCCGCCGGTACGGTCTCCTTCCGGTACCGGGACGGCTCTCAGCGCAACGGCGTGCCGATGGCCGAGGCGGTCACCCACGTGCTCGACGTGGTCGGCTCGCGCGCCAACTCCGGTCCGTCCGCGGAGAGCTGAGCCCCGAGCGGCCGCAACTCGCCGCCGGTCAGGTGCCCGGCTCACCCCGGGCACCTGGCCGGCCGGTCCGGACGGGTGGAATCCACCGCGGTGACCGTAGGATCGGCGATGTGACTGGGGCGGAGCGGCACTTCCACGACGGCACGGACAACGGCTTGGCGGACGGGCTCGACCGGCTCTGGACGCCACACCGGATGACGTACATCTCCGGCGACGACCGACCCGAGGGCGGCTACGAGAAACGCACCGGCTGCCCGTTCTGCCTGGCGCCCGGGCTCCCCGCGGAGGAGAGCCTGGTGGTGGCCCGGGGCGAGCACGTCTTCGTGGTGTTGAACCTCTACCCGTACAACCCGGGTCACCTGCTGGTCTGCCCGTACCGGCACGTGGCCGACTACACCGAGCTGGACCCGGCGGAGACGATCGAGCTGGGCGTCTACACCCAGACCGCGATGCGGGTGGTCCGGCACGTCAGCAGCGCGCACGGGTTCAACCTCGGCATGAACCAGGGCGGGGTGGCCGGCGCCGGCATCGCCGCTCACCTGCACCAGCACGTGGTGCCGCGCTGGGGCGGCGACGCGAACTTCATGCCGGTGATCGGCCGGACGAAGGTGCTGCCGCAGTTGCTCGCGGACACCCGTGAGCTGCTCGCCAAGGCCTGGCCGGCCTGAGCCGGGCCGGATCAGCGGCGCCGGAGGCGGGCCAGCCGCCGGCGGGTGGCGGCGGCGGTCCGTTCCGCGGCCTCGGCCCGGTCGACGGCCAGCCGGGCCCGGACGGCGAGCTGGCGCAGCCGGCGCTGCACCATCCGGTCGCCGTGCCGGGCGATCCAGAGGCTGACCGCGGCCAGCGGCAGCTCGACCAGCGCGGCCAGCAGCACCGACAGCATCAGGTCCGGACCGGCCTGGGTGGTGGTGACGTCGAACCAGGCGTCCACCAGCAGCATGGTGGCGGTGCCGCTCGCGGCGACCACCACCTGTCGGTGGCCCCGGAAGGCGAGGAGGGCGGTCAGCGCCAGCATCGCCACCAGGCCCAGGTCGAAGCCGACCCAGGCGGCCCGGTAGTGCACCGCCACCGCGTGCCGGGGCAGGGTCAGCGCGAGGTAGCCGATCCAGGGCAGGGTGAGCAGCGCCAGCGCCGCGAAGGTGGGTGCCACCCATGGGGGCGCCGGTCGTACCTCGGTCGCCTGCTCGATCTGATCCGCCGTGACGCTCATCCCGCCTCCGGCCGCTGTAGTGCCTCCCCGGTCGGGTCGCCAAACCACCCGGTCGCGCCGCGGGGCGGCGGCGGACCGGACGCCGCGTCTATGATCTTGCGCATGGCCCTGCTGCATCGCGCCACGCTGCGCCCCACCAAGCTCGAACTGCTGGCGGAGTGGCTGCCGCGCCGCCGCTGGTATCAGGGCCCGGCCGGCGTGGACGTGGAGCGGGTCGCCGGCTACCGGTTCGACGACCCGGCCGGTGAGGTCGGCATCGAGACGATGCTGGTCCGGGCCGGTGACGGGCCGGTCCACCAGGTCCCGCTGACCTACCGGGACGCGCCGCTGGCCGGCGCCGACGGCTGGCTGGTGGGCACCACCGAGCACTCGGCGCTCGGCCGCCGCTGGGTCTACGACGCCTGCGGCGACCCGGTCTACGCCGCCGCCCTGGCCGCCGCGATCCTCGCCGGGACGGGCCAGGCGGAGGAGTACTTCGAGGTCGACGGGGTCCGGGAGCGGCGTGCCCCGAGCATGGCCATCGAGAGCAGCGGCACCGACGGCGCCGGCCTGCCCGAGGTGGGTACGTCCCGCCGGGTGGTCGACGCCGACCCGGCGCTGATCGTCACCGACACCGTCGAGTTGGCGGTGTTCCGCCGCCTGGACGGCGCCGCCCCGTCGACCGGCGTCGCCCTGACCGGCACCTGGGAGGGGCAGCCGACCCCGGTGCCGCTGGCGTACGCCACCCGGCGCTGACCGCCGCCGGTCACCGCGGCCCGCCGGCGCCCTCCGCCGTCAGCCCCGCCACCAGCTCCGGCCAACTCTCCACCCGGTGCACGCCGGCCAGGTGCGCCACGTGCGCGTCCACCTCGTCGGGCCGGGGCTGGAACAGGTAGCGGTGCGGCACGGAGTCGAGGTAGCCGAGCACCTCCAGCCGGTCGTCGACGAAGTGGGTCAGCCCCAACCGCGCCGCGATCGGCGCCTTCTCCGGCCGGGTCCGGCAGAAGTGCAGCCGCTCCGGGCCGATCCGGGTGCGGGCGTGGAAGTCGTGGTGGGCCAGCCACTCCCGGGTCCGCCGCTCGGTGGGCTGCTCGCACGTGCTCACCACGTACACCGCGTCGAAGAGCGGACTCAGCGTGGCCAGCGCGTCGAACACCCCCTCCACCGGCGGCGTACGCAGGTAGTGCGGACCGAAGAACGAGGTGTCGTCATCCGCGTCGGTGGCGGTGATGATCACGCCACCGACGTCCACGCCCAGCCGTCGCATGTGGTCGATCATGCACGATGCGCCAGGTTCTTGCCCTCCAGCGCGCTCGAGGTGGCACGATGCGGCGATGGCAGGAACCACACGGACGTTGGGTCGCAGCGGCATCGAGGTCAGCGCCCTCGGGATGGGCTGCTGGGCGATCGGTGGCCCCTGGGCCGAGGGCGTCCGGCCGCTGGGGTGGGGGGCGGTGGACGACGAGGAGTCGGTCCGCGCCGTCCGTCGGGCGCTCGACCTGGGTGTGACCCTCTTCGACACCGCCGACACGTACGGCGCCGGGCACGGCGAGCGGGTGCTCGGCCGGGCGCTCGCCGGCCGGCGGGACGACGCCGTGATCGCCACCAAGTGGGGCTACACCTTCGACGAGCGGTCCCGCCAGGCCACCGGCGAGGACACCTCGCCGGCGTACCTGCGCCGGGCGGTCACCGACTCGCTGCGCCGGCTGGACACCGACCGGATCGACCTCTACCAGCTGCACCTGGGCGACCTGCCGCTGCCACGGGTGGAGGCGCTGGTCGACACGTGCGAGGAGCTGGTCGCCGACGGGTTGGTCCGGGCGTACGGCTGGAGCACCGACCGGGCCGACCGGGCCGCCGCCTTCGCCCAGTCGGCGCCGCACGCGACCGCCGTGCAGCACACCCTGTCGGTGCTGCGGGACGCCCCGGCGATGCTGGAGGCCTGCGAGAAGCACGACCTGGCCAGCGTCAACCGGGGTCCGCTCGGGATGGGGCTGCTCACCGGCAAGTACACGACCGCGTCGACGCTGCCCCGCGACGACGTGCGCGGCGTCGCCCCGACCTGGCTGGAGTGGTTCCGGGGCGGCCGGCCGGCGCCGGAGTGGTTGCGCCGGGTGGCCGCCGTGCGGGGCGCGCTGACCGCCGACGGCCGGACCCTGACCCAGGGGGCGCTGGGCTGGATCTGGGCGCGCAGCGGGCGCACGGTGCCGATTCCCGGCTGCCGTACCGTCGCCCAGGTCGAGGAGAACGCCGCCGCCCTGCACCTGGGCCCGCTGGCGCCTGACCACTTCGCCGAGGTCGAACGCCGGCTGGCCGCCCTGCGCACGGCGGCCCTGCGGGACGCCGACCGCCCCTACTGGCCGATGCCCCCGGTGCCCGCCGCGCGCCCCTGACCCGTCAGCCCTGGTTCGGGTGTTCCTTGCGGGCCTGGTCGGCGAGGTGGGTGGGCATGGGGTCGTGCCGGACGAACCGGCGGCGGAAGGTGCCGGTGCCGGCCGTCATCGAGCGCAGCTCGACGGCGTAGCGGAGCAGCTCGGTGGCGGGGACCTCGGCCCGGACCACGGTGCGAGCCTCGGCGTCCGGGTCGGGCTCGGTGCCGAGCACCCGGCCGCGGCGGCCGGACAGGTCGCCCATCACCGCGCCGACCGAGGTGTCGGGCACCCGGATGGTGACCTCGTCCACCGGCTCCAGCAGCGCGGGCTGGGCCTTCTCCGCCGCGTCGCGCAGGGCGAGCGACCCGGCGGTCTGGAACGCCGCGTCGGAGGAGTCGACGCTGTGCGCCTTGCCGTCGACCAGGGTGACCCGCAGGTCCACCACCGGGTGCCCGGCGACCAGGCCGCGTTCCATCTGCGCCCGGACGCCCTTTTCCACGGACGGGATGTAGTTGTGCGGCACGGCCCCGCCGACCACCTTGTCGACGAACTCGAAGCCGGCGCCGCGGGGCAGCGGTTCCACCTCGATGTCGCAGACGGCGTACTGGCCGTGGCCCCCGGACTGCTTGACGTGCCGGCCGTGACCCCGGGCCGCGGTGGTCAGCGTCTCGCGCAGCGGCACCCGGACCGGCTCGGTGTCCAGCTCGACGCCGCCCGCGCGTAGCCGGTCGAGGACGACGTCGGCGTGCGCCTCGCCCATGCACCAGAGCACCAGCTGGTGGGTCTCCGGGTTGCGCTCCAGCCGCAGGGTGGGGTCGCCGGCGACCAGCCGGGCCAGGTTGCGGGCCAGGGCGTCCTCGTCGGCCCGGCTCTTCGCCACGACCGCCACGGGCAGCAGCGGCTCGGCCATCTCCCACGGCGCGATGAGCAGCGGCTCATCCTTGGTGGAGATGGTGTCGCCGGTCTCCGCGGTGCCCGACTTGGTGATCGCACAGATGTCCCCGGCGACGCAGGCGGTCACCTCGCGCAGGGTCGCGCCGAGCGGGGTGTAGATGTGCCCGACCCGCTCGTCGGCGTCGTGGTCGGGGTGGCCGCGTTCGGCCATGCCGTGCCCGGAGACGTGCACCACCAGGTCGGGGCGGAGCGTGCCGGAGAAGACCCGGACCAGGGAGACCCGCCCGACGTGCCGGTCGACGGTGGTCTTGACCACCTCGGCGACCAGCGGGCCGTCCGGGTCGCAGCTCAACGGCGGTCGGGGTGAGCCGTCCACTCCGGTGATCTCCGGCAGGTCGTGCTCGAGCGGCGACGGGAAGGCCGAGACCAGCCCGTCGAGCAGGGCGTCCAGGCCGACCCCGGTCTCCGCGCAGACCGGCACCACCGGATAGAAGTGCCCTCGGGCGACCGCCTTCTCCAGGTCGGTGATGAGCACCTCGGTGTCGATCTCCTCGCCACCGAGGTAGCGGTCCATCAGGGTCTCGTCCTCGCTCTCGGCGATGATCCCCTCGATCAGCTCGTCGCGGGCCTCCAGGATGGCCGGCAGGTGCTCCGGGTCCGGTTCCCGGACCACGGCGGGCAGGCCGGCGGAGTAGTCGAAGACCCGCCGGGTGATCAGCCCCATCAGCCCGGCCACCGACACGCCGTCGTCGCCGAGCATCGGCAGGTAGAGCGGGAGCACGTTGTCGCCGAAGACCCGCTGACAGAGCGCCACCGCCTCGTCGAAGTCGGCGCGGGGGTGGTCCAGCCGGCTCACCGCGACGGCGCGCGGCATGTCGACGGCGGCGCACTCCTCCCAGAGGGCGGCGGTGGCGGCGTCCATCCCGTCGACGGCCGAGACGACGAAGAGCGCCGCGTCGGCGGCCCGCAGGCCGGCCCGTAGCTCGCCGACGAAGTCGCCGTAGCCGGGGGTGTCCAGGAGGTTGACCTTGACGTCGCGGTGCAGCAGCGGGGCGCAGGCCAGGCTCACCGAGCGCTGCTGGCGTACCGCCGCGGGGTCGTGGTCGCAGACCGTGGTGCCGTCGGCGACCGTGCCGGCCCGGCCGATCGTGCCGCTGGCGGCCAGCAGGGCCTCGACCAGGGTCGTCTTGCCGGCCCCGGAGTGCCCGACGAGCACCACGTTGCGAACCCTGTCGGGCTCGGTCACCACCGGTGCGGTGCCGGTGGTCCCCTTCTCCGTGTTCTTCTGCGCCATCGCGGCGCACCTCCCTCAGCCGGTGGTGGGTGGCGACCGCCGCGCGCGACGGGGAAGCGGGCCCGAGCCGGGTGCCGCGGCGATATCCTCCGGTGGTCTGCTGGACGACGAACGGTCAACGGGCGGGTCGGTGAGCTGGCTCACCTCCCACACCCGATCTCACACCCGTCATCGACCCGGCACAAGCCTCCGTCGGGCGGGTCGGACGACCGGCCGTATCGGCGGGCGCTGCCGACCGTTATCGTGGGACCGCCATGGCGAAGATCTTCCAAGTGACGGCCCGCGCGGGGATGACCCGCGTCGTGGAGCCGGTCGCGCGCGGCTTGCTCCGCGCGGGTGTGTCCCCCAACGCGGTCACCGTGACCGGCACCGTCGGCGTGCTCGCCGGCGCCTTCGGTTTCGGCGCTCGCGGCCATCTGGTCGCCGGCGCTGTGATCGTCACGGTGTTCGCCCTCACCGATCTGCTCGACGGGACGATGGCCCGGATGAGCGGCGGCTCCACCCGGTTCGGGGCCTTCCTCGACTCGAGCATGGACCGCGTCGCCGACAGCGCCGTCTTCGGCGCGGTGGCGTACTGGCTGGCCACCCAGGGTGACCATGCCGGAACGGCGGCCGCGCTGATCTGCCTGGCCGCCGGCGGGCTGGTCTCCTACGTGAAGGCCCGGGCCGAGGGGCTGGGGATGACCTGCAACGTGGGCATCGCCGAGCGCACGGAGCGGCTGCTGATCGTCGGGGTGGGCGGTGTGCTCACCGGCCTCGGCGTCCCGCTGGCCCTGGAGATCGCGCTCTGGGCGCTCGCCGCCGTGTCGATCTTCACGGTCGGGCAGCGGATGGCCCACGTGTACCGGCAGGCCCAGCTGGTCGGCCGGGAGTGAATCTCACCGAACTCGGCTACGTCGCCGGCTGGCGCCTGGTCCGGGCGTTGCCCCGGCCCGTCGTGGCGGCGGCCTTCCGGGCGGGCGCCGACCGCGCCGCCCGGCGCAACGGCGGGGGTACGGCCCGACTGCGCGTCAACCTGCGGCGGGTGGTCGGCCCCGAGCTTCCCGAGGCCGACCTGGACGCCCTGGTCAAGCAGGGCCTGCGCTCGTACGCCCGGTACTGGATGGAGGCGTTCCGGCTGCCCGCGCTGAACCGGGCGCAGATCCTCGCCGGCTTCCGGCTGGACCCGGCCGGGGTGGACAAGCTCGCCGGCGACGTGGCCGCCGGTCGGGGCGCGGTGGTCGCGCTCCCGCACGCCGGCAACTGGGACGCCGCGGGCGCCTGGGTGGCGGCGACCGGCTGGCCGATCACCACGGTCGCCGAGCGGCTCAAGTCCGAGGCGCTCTATGAGCGCTTCCTCGCCTTCCGCCAGGGCCTGGGCATGGAGATCCTGCCCACCCACGGCGGCCCGCGGCCCGCCTTCGACGTGCTGGTGGACCGGCTGCGGGCCGGCGCGGTGGTGCCGCTGCTGGCGGATCGGGACCTCTCCGCGCGCGGCATCGAGGTCGACTTCTTCGGCGGCCGGACCCGGATGCCCGCCGGCCCGGCGCTGCTGGCGATCCGCACCGGCGCGCCGCTCTACGTCGCCTCGCTGTGGTACGAACCGGACACCGCGTGCGCCTCGCTCGAGGGCCCGATCCCGCTGCCCGATCCGGACTCGGCGCCGCTGGACGCCCGGGTCCGGGTGCTGACCCAGCGGATTGCCGACGGTCTGGCGGCGGGCATCGCCCGGCATCCGGAAGACTGGCACATGTTGCAGCGGATGTGGCGCGACGAGCGGGTCGCCGCCCCCGCCACCGGTACGGCCTGACGGGAAGGGCGCCTACGTGCGGATCGGCATCGTGTGCCCGTACTCCTTCGACGTCCCTGGCGGGGTGCAGAACCACGTCATGGACCTGGCCGAGGCGCTGCTCGAGCTCGGTCACGAGGTGAGCGTGTTCGCCCCGGCGGACGAGGACTCCACGCTGCCGCCGTACGTGGTGTCGGCGGGGCGGGCGGTGCCGCTGCCGTACAACGGGTCGGTGGCCCGGATCGCGTTCGGGCCGGTCTCCACCGCCCGGGTGCGGCGCTGGATCACCCGGGGCGACTTCGACGTGCTGCACGTGCACGAGCCGTTGACCCCCAGCCTGTCGATGCTCGCGGTGCTCTGCGCCCGCGGCCCGGTGGTGGCCACCTTCCACACCGCGATGACCCGGTCCCGGGTGCTCGCCGCCGCGCAGGGCGTGCTGCAGATCCTGCTGGAACGGATCACCGCCCGGATCGCGGTCAGCGCGCTCGCCCGCAAGGTGCAGGTCGAGCACATGGACGGCGGCGCGGTGGAGATCCCCAACGGGGTGGCGGTGGCGAAGTTCGCCGGCGTCGAGCCGTTGCCCGGCTGGCCGGGGGAGTGCGGCCCGGGCACCGGCGGCACGCTGGGGTTCCTCGGCCGGTTCACCGAGGCCCGCAAGGGCTTCCCGATCCTGCGGGACGCCTTCGTGGCGCTCGCCCCGCACCGGCCCGGTCTGCGCCTGCTGGTGGCCGGCCCGGGTGACCCGGACGACCTGTTCGGGCGGTTCCCGGCCGAGCTACGGGACCGGGTGACCTTCCTCGGCATCGTCTCCGAGCCGGACAAGGCGCGGATGCTGCACAGCGTGCACCTCTACGTGGCGCCGAACACCGGCGGGGAGTCCTTCGGGATGATCCTCACCGAGGCGCTGGCGGCGGGCACCACGGTCGTCGCCAGCGATCTGGACGCGTTCCGCCGGGTCCTGGACGGGGGGCGGGCCGGCCGGCTCTTCCCGACCGGCGACCCGGTGGGGCTGCGGGCCGCGCTGGCCGAGCTGCTGGACGATCCGGCGGGCCGGGCCGCGCTGACCGCCTGCGGCGACCAGGTGGTGGCCCACTACGACTGGCCGGTGGTGGCCCGCCGGGTCGTGGAGGTGTACGCGGCGGCCATCGAGGCCACCGACGGTCGGGTCATGGACCAGGAATGGGCGGGGCTGGGCGGGACGGTGTGACCACTACGATGCCGCACATGTGGTGGGTGGTGGTCGCGGCGGTCGTCGTCGGCCTGGTCGTGGCGTACCTGATCTGGACGGCCGGCCGGGTGGAACGGCTGCAGGCCCGGGCGGAGTCGGCGGCCCGCGCGCTGGACGCGCACCTGCTGCGCCGCGCGGCGGCCGCCGCGGTGCTGGCCGAGCGGCGCTACGGCGTGGAGCTGTACGCGGCGGCGCGGATCGCCCTGGACGCCGTGCCGGAGGAGCGGGAGGCCGCCGAGAACGACCTCACCCGGCAGCTGCGCTCGGTCCGGCTGGACCCGGCCGACCCGGCCTGCGAGTCGGTGATCGCGGCCAGCCGCCGGCTCGCCCTCGCCCGGCAGGTGCACACCGACCTGGTCCGCGACGCCCGGACGGCGCGCAGCCGGCCGGTGGTGCGGCTGTTTCGGATGGGGCACCGGCACGACTGGCCCCGCTACTTCGACATCGACGACCCCACGCTGGCGACGCCGGCGGACGTCCCGGCCGGCTGAGCGCCGCACCGGCCCGGTCACCGACCGGCTGGGCGGAATGTCCCGTATCGCCGCGGGGCCCCGGCGCGGTGATGGCGGCCACAGTGCAGGCCACCGTGGGTCTGATTGGCTGTGGGAGCGGCGTTGACCCCGTCGTAGCATCAGTCGTAAGCCACCCCCTGAGCACGTCCGAGGAGCGATAACCCGTGCCCGAAACCACCTCCCCGAACGCCAATGGCACGCCCGTCGTCGGCACCGCCCGCGTGAAGCGCGGCATGGCCGAGATGCTCAAGGGCGGCGTGATCATGGACGTGGTCAACGCCGAGCAGGCCAAGATCGCCGAGGACGCCGGCGCCGTCGCCGTGATGGCGCTGGAGCGGGTCCCCGCCGACATTCGCGCCCAGGGCGGCGTGTCCCGGATGAGCGACCCCGACATGATCGACGGGATCGTCGCGGCCGTCTCCATCCCGGTGATGGCCAAGGTCCGGATCGGCCACTTCGTCGAGGCGCAGATCCTCCAGTCGCTCGGTGTCGACTACATCGACGAGTCCGAGGTGCTGACCCCGGCCGACTACGCCAACCACATCGACAAGTGGGCGTACACCGTCCCCTTCGTCTGCGGTGCGACCAACCTGGGCGAGGCGCTGCGCCGGATCACCGAGGGCGCCGCCATGATCCGCTCCAAGGGCGAGGCCGGCACCGGTGACGTCTCCAACGCCACCACCCACATGCGCAGGATCCGGCAGGAGATCCGCCGGCTCCAGTCGCTGCCCTCCGACGAGCTGTTCGTCGCCGCCAAGGAGCTCCAGGCGCCGTACGAGCTGGTCAAGGAGATCGCCGAGACCGGCAAGCTCCCGGTGGTGCTCTTCACCGCCGGTGGCATCGCCACCCCGGCCGACGCCGCGATGATGATGCAGCTCGGCGCCGAGGGTGTCTTCGTCGGCTCCGGCATCTTCAAGTCGGGCAACCCGGCCCAGCGCGCCGCCGCGATCGTCAAGGCCACCACCTTCCACGACGATCCGGACGTGCTGGCCAAGGTCTCCCGCGGCCTCGGCGAGGCGATGGTCGGCATCAACGTCGACGAGATCCCGCAGCCGCACCGGCTGGCCGAGCGGGGTTGGTGAGCGCGAGGAGTGAGCCGGTCTTGCGAGCCCCGCAGTCGCGAACGAAGGACGGGCTGGTGATGGTGGGCGGGCCCACCATCGGTGTGCTCGCCCTCCAGGGTGACGTCCGCGAGCACGTCGCGGCCCTGACCGGCGCCGGCGCGGACGCCCGCCCGGTCCGCCGGCCGGCCGAGCTGGACGCGGTCGACGGACTGGTCATCCCCGGGGGCGAGTCCACCACCATCAGCAAGCTCGCCGACATCTTCGAGATGCGCGAGCCGATCGACAAGCGGATCGCCGGCGGGATGCCGGTCTACGGCTCCTGCGCCGGAATGATCATGCTGGCGACCGAGGTGCTGGACGGCCGGCCCGACCAGCGCGGCTTCGCCGGCATCGAGATGACGGTGCGGCGCAACGCGTTCGGCCGGCAAGTCGACTCCTTCGAGGCGCCGGTGGAGATCACCGGGGTCGAGGGCGAGCCGTTCCACGCGGTGTTCATCCGGGCGCCGTGGGTCGAGCGGGTCGGCGATGGCGTCGAGGTGCTCGGCCGGGTCACCGAGGGCCCGGCCGCCCAGCGGATCGTGGCGGTCCGGCAGGGCAACCTGGTGGCCACCTCCTTCCACCCGGAACTCACCGGTGACCTGCGGCTGCACCGCTTCTTCGTGGAGCTGGTGCGCGCGGCCTGAGCCGGACGACCGGGCCCCCTTCCGCTCCGGTCGGGGGCCCGGCCCAGGCCTGGACCGGTGCGCATGTGACACCGCACCACCCGACCTCGGTAGGATTGCCGCGGTTCGGCTGGGCGCACCGCCCGTCGCAGCCCTCCACCCGACCGCCCGCCGGTCCCGGCGGTGGAGCTGGCGCGGACAGTCGACGCAGGCGTGGGTCAACAGACGGAGGTATGAGATGTCCGGCCACTCAAAGTGGGCGACCACCAAGCACAAGAAGGCCGTCATCGACGCCAAGCGCGGCAAGATGTTCGCCAAGCTGATCAAGAACGTCGAGGTCGCGGCCCGCACCGGCGGCGGAGACCCGGCCGGCAACCCGACCCTCTTCGACGCCATCCAGAAGGCCAAGAAGAACTCGGTGCCGAACGACAACATCGACCGCGCGGTCAAGCGTGGTTCCGGCCTGGAGGCCGGCGGCGCCGACTGGCAGACCATCATGTACGAGGGCTACGGCCCGAACGGCGTGGCGATGCTCATCGAGTGCCTCACCGACAACCGCAACCGCGCCGCCACCGAGGTGCGTACCGCGCTGACCCGCAACGGCGGCTCACTCGCCGACGCCGGCTCGGTGTCGTACATGTTCTCCCGCAAGGGCGTGGTGATCGTCCCCAAGGGCGGCACGACCGAGGACGACGTGATGATGGCGGTCCTCGACGCGGGCGCCGAGGAGGTCAACGACCTCGGTGAGGCGTACGAGGTGGTCTCCGAGCCGACCGACCTGATCCCGGTCCGCACCGCCCTGCAGGACGCCGGCATCGAGTACGAGTCGGCCGAGTCCTCCCTCATCCCCAGCGTGAACGTGCCGCTGGACGAGGAGGGCGCTCGCAAGATCTTCAAGCTGATCGACGTCCTGGAGGACTGCGACGACGTGCAGAACGTCTACGCGAACTTCGACGTCTCCGACGACGTGATGGCCGCCGTCGACGCCTGATATCGGCCGATCCCGCCCGCCGGTCACGATGGGCGTCCAGGCCCGCCCCGCCCCGTGCCGGGGTGGGCCTGGACGGGTCCGGTCAGCCGGCGGCGAAGCGGCGGGCGACCGCGTCGAAGGCCGCCTTGCGCCGCAGCGTGCCGTCCGGCAGCACCGCCACCAGGCCGTAGCCGGCGGTGTCCAGGTCGTGCTCCGGATCGTCGGGCCGGTGGGGGTAACTGAACGCCGCGTACGTGAAGACGAAGGCGCCGTCGACGCCGGCCCGATCGGCCCGGTCGAGCAGTGCACCCACCTCGTCGGCCTGGGCCCGCTCGTCCCGGACCACCGGCTCGCGCAGCCGGGGCGGGTCGGTGTCGCGGTCGACGACGGTCCAGGCGGTCGCGCCGCGCTCGGCGGCCCCCGCGAAGGTGGCGCAGCCCAGTTCGGTCAGCACCACCGGCCGGCCCTCGCGCCGCCACCGGCCGATCGACGCCGCCCAGGCGTCGTGGTCCTCGCCGCCGCGGTAGTGGTCCACGCCCACGTAGTCGAACGGGCTCCAGTCGACGCTCTCGAAGCCGAGCGCCGCGTACGTCACCGGACCGGCGAAGTGGTCGCGGGCGGTGGCCGCGGCGCGGCGCAGGTACCGGTTGAGCGCGCGCGGGAAGGGGCCGTGGCGCAGGGTGCTCCAGAGCAGCCGGCGGGGACTGGACAGGGTGGCCGTCCGGTCGGCGGCGCTCGCCCCGGCCACGACGCCGCGCAGGAACAGGGTGGCCTCCCAGCCGGCGACCAGCACCACCTCGGCGCCGTCGACCCGCAGCCGTTCGGCGTCGTCCGCGCACCGGGCCAGGTGGGCCAGGGCGGCGTCCGGCGCGGCGTCCGGCAGGCCGGGGGAGAGCCAGACCGCCAGGCCCGCCTCCGCGGCGGCCCGCGCCGCCGGCCGGAGCCGGTCGGGGTCCTGGCCGATCAGGCGTACGGCGGTGGCGCCCAGCTCGGTCGCGATCACCCGCAGGTCCCGGGTGACCTGGTCCGGGTCGAATCCGGGGCGGGAGTGCCGGCCCGGCAGCAGCTCGACTCCGGTGTCGTAGACGACGCCGCGGACCCGCATGGCCCCTCCTTATCGATACACCGTATCGCTGCGGATAGACTCTAGCGCCATGAGCGTCGTCTGGGAACGCCCGGAGCCGGCCCGTCGACACCGGCCCCCACTGGACCGCCCGGCGATCGTCGCCGCCGCCTGTGAGGTGGCCGACGCGGGCGGCCTCGGCGCGCTGACCCTGCGCGGGGTCGCGGCCCGGCTCGGGGTACCGCCGATGCGGCTCTACCGGCACCTGGGCTCCCACGACGACCTGCTCGACCTGGTCGCCGACGCGATCTGCGGCGAGATCGCCCTGCCCGGGCCGGACGTCGGCGACTGGCGGGCCCGGCTGCGCGCCTTTGCCGCCGCCACGGTCGCCGTCGCCCGTCGCCACCCCTGGTTCGTCCCGCTGCTCGGCAGCCGCCAGCCGTACGGGCCGCACGGCCTGGCGTACTCGGAAGGGTTGTACGCCGCCCTGGACCGGCCGGACCTGCCCCTGGAGACCCTGATGCACGCCGCGCACGCCTTCCTCGGCTACGTCGTCGGCCAACTCCACCTGGAGCTGCTGCGGGTGCCGCCCGGGGAGGACGCGCACGTGCCGACGCCCGCGCAGCTGGCCTACCTCGCCCGGGCGGTCGGCGACGGCCGGCACCCGACGTTGGCCCGGCTCTTCTTCGAGGGCCGGCAACTCGACGCGGCCGAGGCGTTCGACGCGGGGCTGGAGATCGTCCTCGACGGCATCGCGGCGAAACTGGGCTGACCGGCCAACTCGTTCCCCGTACCCTGCCGGGATGCTCGTCCCCGACCTGCCGGTGCGGACCGACCGCCTCGACCTGCGGCTCTTCACCGCCGACGACCTCGACGCCCTGCACGGCTACCAGTCCCGCCCGGATGTCACCCGCTACCTCTACTTCGCACCGAACGACGAGGCCGAGAGCCGGCGGGCGCTGGCCCGCAAGCGCGCCCGGGTGGCGCTGCGCGCCGAAGGTGACGTGTTGAACCTGGCCATGGTGCTCCGGGAGACCGGCGCGGTGATCGGCGACGTGCTGCTGATCTGGACGAGCGCGGCGCACCGGCAGGGCGAGATCGGGTACGTGCTGCACCCCGACCACGCCGGCCACGGGTACGCCACCGAAGCGGCGCGGGCGATGCTGCGCCTCGGCTTCGACTCACTCGGCCTGCACCGGATCGTCGGCCGGCTGGACGCCCGCAACACCGCCTCTGCGCGGGTGCTGGAGCGGCTCGGTATGCGGCGCGAGGCGCACCTGCGGGAGAACGAGTTCGTCAAGGGGGAGTGGACCGACGAGCTGGTCTACGGGCTGCTGGCGCGGGAGTGGCGGGCCGAGGGCTGAACCCGCCGCCGGCCCGGCGCCCCCGGGTGCGCCGGGCCGGGACCCCGCGTCAGGGGCGGTGCTGGCGGGCCTTGACGACGCTCTCCACCAGGTCCCAGGCGGTGATGGCGGCGACCACCACCACCGCCGTCCGGGCGACGGTGTCGAGCCCGCCCTCGCGCAGCCAGTCGACGCGCGCGACCAGGTCGGGGTTGAGCAGCCGGTCGGTGAGCAGCAGCCAGCTCACCGGGGCGGCGAAGGCCAGGTCCAGCGCGGCGTTGACCGCCACCAGCCGCCAGGTCCACCGCCCGGTGCGGTACTTCATGGCCTCCAGCGCCAGGGTGGCCAGGAGCACCACGACGAGGACCGGCAGCGACGACCGCCAGAGCGCTGGGTCGAGGATCGGGACCCGGTGGCCGTCGGTGTCGGCGACCCAGGACTGGAAGTGCTGCCAGGGCAGGAAGGCGAGCAGCAGCAGCACCATGGCGATCGACGCGCAGGTGTCGGTCAACGTGACGTCCCGCTCGGCGGGCCCCTCCGGCAGCTGGTCGACGGTCCACTCGGGCAGGTCCGGCGCGGCGTTGGTCCGTTCCAGCACGGCGAAGCTCACCGTCACCCAGAAGGCGATCTGCACGCCGGTCTGGAAGGCGGCCGCGATCCCCGCGCCGATCGCCGCCCCCGGCTGGTCGCCGACCGTCGCCTTCAGCACCCCGACCACGACGCCGACCAACGCGGGTACGACGGTGAGCAGCCCGCGCAGCACCCGCTGCCAGACCAGGTAGTACGCCGGGCCGATCAGCTGGAGTCGGCGGTCGGCGTACCGGGCGGCGAGCCGCTCCGGGTGGCCCAGCTCGGTGAGGACGGCCCGCTCGGCGGTGGCCGGGTCCTGCCCGCCGCCGGTCCGGTCCTCGATCATGTCCTCGATGGCGGCGCGCAGTTCGGTGGCGATCTCGGCGCGGCGGGGCGCCGGCACCGCCCGCAGGGTGGCGGCGAGGTAGCGGTCGGTCATGCTGTTCATCGGTCCACTCCTTCGATCAGCCCGGTGACGGAGACCTGCACGGCGGCGAGTTCGGCGAGGAGCCGCCCCAGCACCGTCTCGCCGTCGGCGCTGGTCCGGTAGAACTTGCGCGGCCGGCTCTCCTCGGTGTTCCACTCGCTGGTCAGCAGCCCCTGCTCCTCCAGCCGCCGGAGCAGCGGATAGAGGGTGTTGGCGTCCACGCCGAAGCCGTGCCCGGCGAGCCGTTGCAGCAGCGCGTAGCCGTAATCGGGACGGCGCAGCGCGACCAGGCTGGCGACCACGACGGTGCCGCGCCGCAACTCCTGGAGATGGGTCCGCAGGATCTCCTCGCTAGCCATGCCTTACACAATAGTGTGTGGCACACACCATTGTGGTGCGCTGTGCCAGCACGGCCGACCGGCCGGACACACCGGTGGTCGAGACCACCGGTGTGCCCGGCCCGACGGCTTGTCCGCCGACGCATCGTCGAGGCCCGTCAGCAGGACCGGCCCTGCCGGAAGGCGCGCTCGACGAAGTCCGCCCGTCCGACCTGGAAGTAGCCGACACCGGGGCGGATCGGGTGCCCGGTGTACAGCTCGACCCGCCCGCCGATCCGCACCAGGTACGCCGAGGCGTCACCGGCGTCGTTGCTGATCATGGCGCCGCGCGGTCCGTAGATCTCCTCCAGTTCGGCGAAGGACATGCCGACGCTCGCCCCGGCCGGCGAGCGGGGCGGAGCGGTGGCGGTACCGACCTCGACCAGCCGCCCGTCGCGGAAGGCGAGCAGGACCACGCCCGCCCAGTCGCCGGTGACCCCGGCGCTGACCACGCCGTCGCAGCCGGTTACCGCCCAGTCGATCAGGCCCGCCGCCGAGAGTCGGGCCAGGCTCGCGCCGATCCGGAACGGCCCGGCGCCCCGGACGCTGAGCAGGTCGAGCCGGCCGGCGCGGTCGCCCGCCCCGGCGAAACGGCGGAGATCGGTCCGGGGCAGCGGCGCGGCGGCGATGCCGGCCGGCCCCTCGGCGGCTACGCCGACGCCGGTGGAAGCCCGGGTGCCGGCCGCGGCCGGGCCGGACGTGACGGCCGGCAGCAGGACGGCGGCCAGGGCCAGCGCCCCGGTGAGGACGGTGGACGGGAGACGGTTCATGACTGAACTCCTTCGGTGTGGGTCTGACGTCCTGTTGGTCTCCGCGACGGCGGCATCGGTTCGTCGGGTTTCCGACCCGCGCGCCCGCCGCCGGCGGACGCCGGTCGCGGCGGTCCCCGCCGGCCCGCCCCGCCGGATACCGTCGCAAGGGGACTGCCGACGGGGGTGGGGCGATGAGCACACCGGCGTGGATCGGGTCCTACCGGATCGAGCGGCTGCTCGGGGCGGGATCCTTCGCGACCGTCTGGCTCGGCCACGACCCCGTCCTCGACTCGCGGGTGGCGATCAAGGTGCTGGCCGACAACTGGAGCCACGACCTGCGGGTCCGGGAGCGGTTCCTGGACGAGGCGCGGCTGCTGCGGCGGCTCGACCATCCCCGGCTGACCCGGGTGCACGCCGTCGGCGAACTGCCCGACGGCCGCCCGTACGCGGTGCTGGCCTGGGCCGAGGGCGGCAGCCTGCGGGACCGGTTGGCCGCCGGCCCCCTGCCGGTGGCGGACGCCCTGGACCTGCTCGACCAGATCGCCGCCGGGGTCGCGGTCCTGCACCGGCACCGGGTGGTGCACCGCGACCTCACCCCCGGCAACGTCCTCTTCGCCGCCGACCCGGGCGGCGAGCGGGTGCTCATCGCCGACCTCGGCCTGGCCAAGGCCCTCGCCGCCGCGTCCGGGTTGACCGCCCGCGCCGGCACGCCCGGATACATGGCTCCCGAGCAGGACGATCCGCTGGCCGTGGTGGACACCCGCAGCGACGTGTTCGGGCTGGGGCGGCTCGGGCTCCGGCTGCTCGGCGAACCGGACGGCGGGCCCGGCCCGGCGCGGCGGTGGGAGGACGGCGTACCGGCGGCGGTGACGGCGGTGCTGCGCCGGGCCACCGCGCACCGCCCGGCCGACCGCTACCCGGACGCCGGCGCCTTCCGGGCGGCGCTGCGCCACGCCACCGCACCGACCGGCTCCCGGGGTGTCGTCGGCCGTCCGGGTGCGCGTCGGCAGCCCTGGGGCCGGCGACAAGCGGCCCCGCCGCCCCGCATCGCGCGGGGGCCGGTCCACCGGCTCGGCCTCGCCGGGGCGGGCGCCCTCGCGCTGGCCATCCTGGGCATGGCGGCCGGAGACGCGGGCCCGCCCCGCCCCGACGCCACCCGCGCGACGAGCGGGCCGGTCAGCGTCGCCCTCCCGGCGGGCTGGCGGGCCGCCGGCGCCGGCTGGGCCGGGCAGTACGGCGACGACGGGCAACTGGAACCCGCGCTCGTCCTCTCGGTCGACCCCGACCGGTGGGCGGCCGACCCGGACGTGCCGGGTGCCTTCGTCGGCCTCTCCGCCAGCATCGCCCGGCGGACCACCCCGGAGGGCTTCGTCGCCGAGCGCCCGCACGCGGGTTGCGCGGCCGCGCCGCTGCGGCGGACCCGGCAGGCGGGGATCGACTGGGTGGTGGCCCGGTACGCCTGCCCGGCGGGGCGGCCGGTGCTGGTCGAGGCCGCCGGCCTCGCCGCCGGCCGGGCCGGCCTGCTGTACGTGCAGCTCGCCCCGCCGGCGGGCAGCGGGACGGATTTCGTCGACGCGCTGCTGGCCGGGGTGCGGGTGCGCCCGGGCTAGACCACCACCACCGTGACCGTGTGCGCCGTACCGTCCTGCGGGATGGTCACCCGGACCGTGCCGGCGCGGACGAAGCGGATGTCCACCACGCCGGCCTCGTAGCTGCGCGAGACCAGGTCCTCCCGGTCCACGGTGACCTCGCCCGGGCCGATGCCCTGGATGCGCAGCACCCCGCCGGCGGACAGGCAGAGGGACGTGA
Source organism: Micromonospora sp. BS32 (assembly GCF_059089345.1). Classification (NCBI taxonomy): domain Bacteria; kingdom Bacillati; phylum Actinomycetota; class Actinomycetes; order Micromonosporales; family Micromonosporaceae; genus Micromonospora; species Micromonospora sp. BS32. The sequence goes on along the minus strand of NZ_JBSSHR010000008.1, from coordinate 74,288 downwards.
ACAGCGCCAGTTCGGTCTCGGCGAGGACCAGGTCGTAGCGGACCGGGCCGAGGCAGGCGCTCGGTCGCGGGCTGGGCGAGGGTGTGGGCGTACCCCGGCTCCTGCTCGGTGCGGGCGGGGCCGGCGCGGCCGGTCGGGGTGCCGCTGCAGCCGTGGTCGGCGCGGCGGCGGTGGTCGTGGTGGTCGGGCCGGGTCCAATGGACGTGACCGGCACGGCGGTGGTCGACCCGGTGGCCGCGGCGGTGCCGGGTTGCACCGGCAGCGGGGCGACCGGGGCCTGGCCGCAGGCCGCCACCGGCGCAAGCCCGGCCAGGAGGACCAGCAGGCCCCGCCGCCGGCGCCCGGGCTCACCCACCGGACAGCCGCTGCCGGACCTGTCGGCGGGCCAGGTGGACGCGGGACTTCACGGTCCCCTCCGGCACGTCGAGCAGGGCCGCGATCTCGCGGTAGTTCAGCCCGAGCACGTCGCGCAGAGTCAGCGCCTCGGCGAGTTCGGGGCGCACCGCGTCCAGCGCGTCGAGCAGGTCGAGCCGGGTGCCGGCGACCACGCTGGTGCGCCGGGGGTCGGGCCGATCGGGCAGCGGCACGCCGTCGGCCTCGATCAGCCAGCGCCGGCGCAGCGCCCGGTACGTCGAGCGGGCCCGGTTGGCGGTGAGCCGGTACAGCCAGGTGTGGAACGAGGATCGGCCCTCGAACCGGGTGATCCCCCGGGCGAGCGCCAGCAGCGCGTCCTGGCACGCCTCCTCGGCGTCCTCCCGGTGCGGCAGCAGGCGGGCGCAGAGCCGCAGCACCTCGGGGCGTACCGCCGCCAGCAGCGCGTCGACCGCGCCCGGGTCACCGCGCGCGGCCGCCCTGGCCAGGTCGTCGATGTCGTCAGCGAGGAGCATCACGGCGCTCCCTGTCAGCCGGTGTTCCGTGCCGTCCACGCTACGGCCGCACGGGCCTTCCCGGGTTGCCCGAGTCAGGCAGCCGACCCGGCCACGGTCACCCCGGGCGCGCCCCATGGGAGATCCACACCACCCGGCGGCGGTCTGTCCGCGCGGCTGCTGGAGACGCCCGCGGGGCCGGGGATAGGGTGGGCCGACCGACTTCTCACCACCCATGAACCGACCCGGGGGGGGCGCCACGCATGGGCGATTCGTTCGCGCATCTGCACGTACACACCGAGTACTCGATGCTCGACGGGGCGGCCCGGCTCAAGGACCTGTTCGCCGAGGCCAACCGGCTCGGCATGCCGGCGGTGGCGATCACCGACCACGGCAACATGCACGGCGCGAACGACTTCTACAAGTCTGCGATGGCCGCCGGCATCACCCCGATCCTCGGGGTCGAGGCGTACGTGGCGCCGGAGTCCCGCTACCACAAGGCGCGGGTCAAGTGGGGCCGGCCGGAGCAGAAGAGCGACGACGTCTCCGGTAACGGCGCGATCACCCACAAGACCATGTGGGCCCGCAACGCCACCGGCCTGAAGAACCTCTTCACCCTCAACTCGCGCGCCTCCATGGAGGGCCACTACGTCAAGTGGCCCCGGATGGACATGGAGCTGATCGCCGAGCACGCCGAGGGCATCATGGCCACGACCGGCTGCCCCTCCGGCGCGGTGCAGACCCGGCTACGCCTGGGCCAGTTCGACGAGGCGCTCAAAGTCGCCGCCAGCTACCAGGACATCTTCGGCAAGGAGAACTACTTCCTGGAGATTATGGACCACGGCCTGTCCATCGAGCGCCGGGTCCGCGACGGGCTCACCGAGATCGCCCGCAAGCTGGACATCCCGCCGGTGGTCACCAACGACTCGCACTACACCCACGAGGCGCAGGCCACCGCGCACGACGTGCTGCTCTGCGTGCAGACCGGCAGCAACATCGACGACCCGAACCGGTTCCGCTTCGAGGGCGGCGGCTACTTCATCAAGTCCGCCGACCAGATGCGCGCGGTCGACTCGTCGGAGCTGTGGCAGCAGGGTTGCCGCAACACCCTGCTGGTCGCCGAGAAGGTCGACCCGACCGGGATGTTCGAGTTCCACAACCTGATGCCGCGTTTCCCGGTGCCCGAGGGGGAGACCGAGGAGTCCTGGTTCCGCAAGGAGACCTTCGCCGGCCTGGCCCGCCGCTACCCCGGGGGCATCCCGGAGGGGCACGTCGTGCAGGCGGAGTACGAGCTGGGCGTCATCAACCAGATGGGCTTCCCGTCGTACTTCCTCGTGGTCGCCGACTTCATCCAGTGGGCCAAGAGCCAGGGCATCGCGGTGGGCCCGGGCCGTGGGTCGGCCGCCGGCTCGCTCGTCGCGTACGCCCTGGGCATCACCGACCTGGACCCGATCCCGCACGGCCTGATCTTCGAGCGGTTCCTCAACCCCGAGCGGGTCTCGATGCCGGATGTCGACATCGACTTCGACGAGCGCCGGCGCGGTGAGGTGATCAAGTACGTCACCGACAAGTGGGGTGAGGACAAGGTCGCCCAGATCGCGACCTTCGGCACGATCAAGGCGAAGGCCGCGATCAAGGACTCGGCCCGGGTGCTCGGCTTCCCGTACGCGGTGGGGGACCGGATCACCAAGGCGATGCCGCCGGCGGTGATGGGCAAGGACATCCCGCTCACCGGCATCTTCGACCCGCAGCACCCACGCTACGCCGAGGCCGGCGAGATCCGTGGCCTCTACGAGTCCGACCCGGACGTGCGCAAGGTGATCGACACCGCCAAGGGCATCGAGGGGCTGATCCGGCAGACCGGCGTGCACGCCGCCGGCGTCATCATGTCCGCCGAGCCGATCATCGACCACATCCCGCTGATGCGCCGGGACGCCGACGGGGCGATCATCACCCAGTTCGACTACCCGACGTGCGAGTCGCTCGGGCTGTTGAAGATGGACTTCCTCGGCCTGCGCAACCTGACGATCATCGACGACGCGGTCAAGAACATCGAGCTCAACCACGGCAGACAGCTCGACCTGCTGGCGTTGCCGCTGGATGACCCGGCGGCCTACGAGCTGCTCGCCCGGGGCGACACCCTCGGCGTGTTCCAGCTCGACGGCGGGCCGATGCGCTCGCTGCTGCGGCTGATGAAGCCGGACAACTTCGAGGACATCTCCGCCGTCCTGGCGCTCTACCGGCCCGGCCCGATGGGCGTCGACTCGCACACCAACTACGCGCTGCGCAAGAACGGCCTCCAGGAGATCACGCCGATCCACCCGGAGCTGGAGGAGCCACTGCGGGAGATCCTGGCCCCCACCCACGGCCTGATCGTCTACCAGGAGCAGGTGCAGCGGGCCGCGCAGATCCTCGCCGGCTACACGCTCGGCCAGGCGGACCTGCTGCGCCGGGCGATGGGCAAGAAGAAGAAGGAGATCCTCGACAAGGAGTTCATCCCCTTCCGGGACGGCTGTCGGAAGAACGGCTACTCCGACGCGGCGATCCAGGCGGTGTGGGACGTACTGGTCCCGTTCGCCGGCTACGCCTTCAACAAGGCCCACTCCGCGGCGTACGGGCTGGTGTCGTACTGGACGGCGTACCTCAAGGCGCACTACCCGGCCGAGTACATGGCCGGGCTGCTCACCTCCGTGGGCGACGACAAGGACAAGATGGCGCTCTATCTGTCCGAGTGTCGTCGGATGCGGATCCAGGTCCTGCCGCCGGACGTGAACACCTCGGCCGGGCCGTTCACCCCGGTCGGCACGGACATCCGGTTCGGCCTGGCGGCGGTGCGCAACGTCGGCGCGAACGTGGTCGCCGCGATCATGCGCTGCCGGCAGGAGAAGGGCGACTACACCGACTTCTACGACTTCCTGTCCAAGGTGGACGCGGTGGTCTGCAACAAGAAGACCATCGAATCGCTGATCAAGGCGGGTGCCTTCGACTCGCTCGGGCACACCCGCAAGGGGCTGCTCGCCGTGCACGCCGACGCCATCGACGCGTACGCCGACGTGAAGCGCAAGGAGGCGGTCGGCCAGTACGACCTGTTCGGCGCGGGCTTCGGCGACGCCGACACCGGCGGCAGCACCACCGTCATGCCGGTCATCGGCGACAGCGAGTGGGACAAGCGGGACAAGCTCGCCTTCGAGCGGGAGATGCTCGGCCTCTACGTCTCCGACCACCCGCTCTTCGGCCTGGAACACGTCCTCGGCGCCGCGGCGGACTGCACCATCGCCGCCCTGTCCGAGGAGGGCACCGTCGGAGACGGCGCCGTGGTCACCCTGGCCGGCATCCTCTCCGGCGTGCAGCGCCGGGTCACCAAGCAGGGCCGGGCCTGGGCCTCGGCCACCCTGGAGGACCTCGCCGGCGGGGTGGAGACGCTCTTCTTCCCCAACACCTACGAGGTGATCGGGCAGTACATCGCCGAGGACGCGATCGTGGTGGTCAAGGGACGGGTGGACCGCCGCGACGACACGCCGCGGATCATGGCGATGGACATGTCCATGCCCGACGTCAGCACCAACCCGGCGACCAAGCCGGTCACCCTGACCATCCCGGTGCACCGGTGCACGCCGCCACTGGTGGAGCGGCTCAAGGAGACCCTGGTGCTGCACCCGGGCGACACCGAGGTGCACGTCAAGCTGCTCAACGGGGGGAAGACCACCACGCTGCGGCTCGGGCCGTTCCGGGTGGCGGCGACGACCGCGCTGATGGGCGACCTGAAGAGCGTCCTCGGCCCGGCCAACGTCAGCTGACTCATCCGGAGTTCTTCCGCCTGACCGGCGTCGTCACACCGGCCGGTACTCGACCTCCGGGCGGCCCGGTGTGCCGTAGCGCGGCGCGCGTACCGCCCGATCGGCGGTCACCAGATACTCCAGGTAGCGGCGGGCGGTCACCCGGGAGATCCCGGTCCGCTGGCTGACCTCGGTCGCGGACAGCCCCGCCCCGGCCGGCAGGGCGGCCAGCACCGTGTTCAAGGTCTGCGCGTCCAGCCCCTTGGGCAGAGTGTGCTGCGCCGCGCCGCGCAGGGTGGCGAACATCCGGTCCACCTCGTGCTGGGCGGCGACCTCGCCCTCGGCGAGCGCCTGCCGGCGATAGTCGGCGTACCGCTCCAACTTGTCGCGGAAGGCGGCGAAGGTGAACGGCTTGAGCAGGTAGTGGGTCACCCCGAGGGAGACCGCGGTGCGGACCACCGCCAGGTCCCGGGCCGAGGTCACCGCGAGCACGTCCACGCTGCTGCCCGCCGCCCGCAGGGCCCGGCAGACGTCCAGGCCGTGCAGGTCGGGCAGCCGGAAGTCGAGCAGCACCAGATCGACGTCCGCGCCCGCCCGGTGCCGCAGCGCCGCCATCGCCTCCCGGGCGGTGTGCGCCACCCCGACCACCACGAAGCCGGGCACCCGCTCGGTGTACGCCCGGTGCGCCTCCGCCAGCAGCGGCTCGTCCTCCACCACCAGCACCCGGATGTCGGTCACGGCCAGCCCTTCCGGATCGGCAACCGCACGGTGAAGACCGTCCCACCGCCGTTGGCGGCGGCCACGTCGGACCGGCCACCGTGCCGGCGGACCACCTGCCCGACCAGCGCCAGGCCGAGGCCGCGACCGGCGCTCTTGGTCGACCAGCCGCGCCGGAATGCGTCCGCGACCCGGTCGGGGTCCAGCCCCGGTCCGTTGTCGACGACCCGCACGACGATCTCGTCGTCGCCCGCGCCGACGAAGACCCCTACCCGACGCGGCGGTTCGGTGCCGACCACCGCCTCCAGCGCGTTGTCGACCAGGTTGCCGACCACGGTGAGCAGGTCGGCGGTGGGCAGCGGACTGTCGTCGAGCCGGCAGTCCGGCTCGATCACCAGGTCCACACCCCGCTCGCCGGCCTGCGCCGACTTGCCGAGCAGCAGGGCGGCCAGCGCCGGCTCGGTGACCGCGCCGACCACCCGGTCGGTCAGCTGCTGGGCCAGCGCGAGGTCCTGGGTGGCGAGCCGGACGGCCTCGTCGGTCCGGCCCAGCTCCACCAGGGTCAGCACGGTGTGCAACCGATTGGCCGACTCGTGGGTCTGGGCCTGCAACGCCTCGGTCAGCGCGCGCACCGAGTCCAGCTCGCTGGCCAGGTTGCGCAGCTCGGTCTGGTCGCGCAGGGTCAGCACGGTGCCGAGCACGGCCCCCTCGAACCGGGTGGTCCGCTGGTTGGCCACCAGCACCCGGTCGCCGGCCAGTACCAGCTCGTCGTGCGCGTCCCGCCCGGACGCCAGCAGCTCGGCCATCGCGGGCGGCAGGGCGATTCCGGCAATCGGCCGGTCGGTGACCGCCGCGTCCTCGTCCAGCCCGAGCAGCCGGCGCCCCTCGTCGTTGACCAGCGCGACCCGGCGGTCCCGGGTCAGCACCACCAGCCCCTCCCGTACGGAGTGCAGGACCGCGTCGTAGTACTCGTACATCCGGGTCATCTGGCTCGGGCCGAGGCCGTGCGTCTGCCGCCGGAGCCGGCGGCTCAGCAGCCAGGATCCGGTGGCCGCGAGGGCGAGCGCGGGCGCGGCGGCGCCCAGCAGCACCGGTGTCTGCGCGACCAGCTTCCGGTTGATCGCCCGGGTGGTGATGCCGACGGAGACCAGCCCGGTGATCCGGTGGCCGTCGCCGTGCACCGGGACCACCGCGCGCACCGACTCGCCGAGCGTGCCGACGTTGGTGATGGTGAACGGCTCACCGGCCAGGGCGGGGCCGATGTCCCCGATGAACGGCCGCCCGATCAGTTTCGGGTTGGGGTGTGAGTACCGGGTCCGGTCCGGGGCCATCACCACCACGAAGTCCGTTCCCGTCGCCACCCGGATCGACTCCGCGTACGGCTGCAGGGTGGCCGCCGGGTCCGCGGAGGCCAGGGCGGCGCGGACGTCGGGGGAGCGGGCCACGGTCTTCGCCACGGCGAGCACCTCCTCCTCCGCCGCCTGGCGGGAGTCGCTGCGGGCCAGCCACACCGCGCCGGCCGCACCGGCGAGCACGAGCAGCGTCACCACCACGGCCTGGAGGGCGAACAGCTGCCCCGCGATGCTCCACTGCCGTCGGGCCATGTTCCCCTCCTTCCGCCTGGTCGTCCGCAAGTGTGGCGCACCGGTCAGGCTCCCGTTTCGCCCGCGCGTCACAGGGGTGAACAGAATGAACGTAAGGGTGCCTTGTGCGGAGACGCGCCTCACATTGTGGTCATGGACACCACCCCACCCGCCCCCGTGGCCGCTCGTCCCGCCCGCCGCGACCGGACCCGCTACCTCTATCTCGCGGTCATCCTGGCCGTCGCAGCCGGCATCGTGGTCGGCCTCGCCGCCCCCGAGTTCGGCAAGGAGTTGAAGCCCCTCGGCACCGGCTTCGTCAACCTGATCAAGATGATGATCGGGCCCGTCATCTTCTGCACGATCGTTCTCGGTGTCGGATCTGTCCGTCAGGCGGCCAAGGTCGGCAAGGTCGGCGGCCTGGCACTCGGCTACTTCCTGGTCATGTCCACCGTCGCGCTGGCCATCGGCCTGGTGGTCGGCAACCTCATCCATCCCGGCGCCGGTCTGAACCTGGGCCCGGACCTGGCCGGCGCGGGGAAGGCCGCCGCCGGTGACGAGAGTGGCGGGACCGTCGACTTCCTGCTCGGGATCATCCCGACCACCCTGTTCTCCGCCCTGACCGAGGGTGAGGTGCTCCAGGCGCTGCTGGTCGCCCTGCTGGTCGGCTTCGCCGTGCAGGCCATGGGCCGGCGTGGAGAGCCCGTGCTGCGGGCGGTGGACGTGCTCCAGCGGCTCGTCTTCAAGGTGCTGGCGATGATCATGTGGGTCGCCCCGATCGGCGCGTTCGGCGCGATCGCCGCCGTGGTCGGCGCGACCGGCGTGGACGCGCTGAAGAGCCTGGCCCAGGTCATGTTCGGCTTCTACGCCACCTGCCTGGTCTTCGTCTTCGTGGTCCTCGGCGCGCTGCTCTGGTTCGTCGCGCGCATCTCGATCTTCCAGCTGCTGCGCTACCTCGGGCGCGAGTTCCTGCTCATCTTCTCCACCTCCTCCTCGGAGTCGGCGCTGCCCCGGCTGATCGCCAAGATGGAGCACTTCGGGGTGAGCAAGCCGGTCGTGGGCATCACGGTGCCGACCGGCTACTCGTTCAACCTGGACGGCACGGCGATCTACCTGACCATGGCGTCGCTCTTCATCGCCGACGCGCTGGGCAAGCCGCTCGCCATCGGCGAGCAGATCTCCCTGCTGCTGTTCATGGTCATCGCCTCGAAGGGCGCCGCCGGTGTCACCGGCGCCGGCATGGCCACCCTCGCCGGCGGCCTCCAGTCGCACCGGCCGGACCTGGTCGACGGGGTCGGCCTGATCGTCGGCATCGACCGGTTCATGTCCGAGGCCCGGGCGCTGACCAACTTCGCCGGCAACGCCGTCGCCACCGTGCTGGTCGGCACCTGGACCGGCGAGTTCGACCGCGACCAGGCCCGGGCGGTGCTCAGCGGCGAGCGTCCGTTCGACGAGGCGACCATGCTCGACGACGAGCCGGCCGAGGGCCGGCCCGCCGACGACGAGTCGGGCCCGCGGCCGTCGACGCTGGCGGGCGCGCCGGCCTGAGACGACTCGTATCGCCCGGGCGCGCCGGCATTCCTCCGGCGCGCCCGAGCGGGTCTCCGGTCGGCGGCGCGGGACGGCGAGTGAGCGGACCGTCGGGCAGCATGGCGGCATGACCGCCACCACGCCCGCCGGCGAGACCGTCCGACCGATGCTGCGGGTCCGGGACCTGGTCCCGACCTATCTGGGGTATGCCCGGGCGGCGGCCGACGCCCCCGGGGATCGCCGACCCGGGTGGTGGCGGACGCATTACCTCGACCGCCACCCGGAGATCTTCGCCGCCCTCGACCGGGACGGCGACTGGTCCACCGGTCCCGACCTGGTCGCCGCCCTGGACCGGCTGGCCGGGGAGGGCGTCGACCTCACGGCGCGGTCGGCGGCGCTGCGGGCCTCGCTGCCGGAGGCGGTGGCGGCGGTGGCCCGGGTGTTGGACTGGGCCGGGGACGCCGAGCCGGTGGACTGCGTGGTGCTGGTCGGGCTGCATCGGGCCAACGGCTGGGCCGAGCCTCTCGACGGCCGGTTGGCGCTCCTCCTCGCCGTCGAAGAGCTCGGCGGGGCCGACGACGACCGGTTGCTGGTGCGCCACGAGGCGGCGCACGTGGTGCACGACCGGCTCGCCGCGATCCGCGACTGGCCCGACCACGGGGTGGCGAACGCGCTGCTCACCGAGGGGCTGGCCACCCTGGTCTCGGCCGAGACCGCCCCGGGTCTGGCCGACGAGGCGTACCTCTGGTGCGGCCGGGCGGGCTATCGACCGTGGCTCGACGAGTGCTGGCGCCGGTGGCCGGAGATCCTGGGCCGGGTCGCCGCCGACCTCGACGCGACCGACCCCGGGCACTACGCGCCGTACTTCCTCATGCGGGACTCGCCGCTCGCCGGTGACCTGCCGAAACGGTGTGGCTACCTGGTCGGCCTGGAGGTGGTGCGGCGGCTGCGGGAGGAGCACCCGCTGCCGGAGATCGCCTCCTGGGGGCTCGACCGCGGCCGGGTCGAGGTGCGGCGGGCCCTCACCGACCTGGCCGCCCGCGCCTGACCGGCCACGTACGCCACCTCGGCCGGCCCGGACCGCGTGGTGGCGGTCAGGGCCGGTGCCCGGAGAGCACGTCCCCGGCGGCCTCGGCGGTATCCAGCACCACGGTGTGGTAGCTCTCGATCCGCGACAGGATGGCGTCGCGCGGGCCGTCGCGCCAGGCGTCGCTGCCGTAGAACTCCTCTTCCTGCTCGTCGCGGACCGCGAGCGACGGGAAGGCCCGGATCAGGTACGCCTCCTCGTGACCGTCCTCGCGGACCAGCGAGGCCCCGGCCGCCACCACCCGGATGCCGAAGCGACCGAGCAGTGGGGCCGCCTCGTCGCGCATCACCCGGACGAACTCGTCGCTGGTGTGCGGCTTGAGGCGGTAGGTGCGGATCTCGAGAATCATCGACTGCCTCCGGAGTGGATGGGAAGCCGACGTTATCCGCCGCGCCCGGCGCGGGGGAGGTCCTGTCGGCCAATGGTGTCGAGCCCCAGCACCGTGCGGACCGATGCCCGAGCGCCTCGACCGGCACCGCCGCCCAGGCCGCCGATCGGCGATTGGCCGTGCCCCGCTGCCGCCCGGTTCACTAGCGTCCGTGGCATGGAGCTCGAGCAGGCGCAGAAGCTGTGGCAGCCGCAGCCCGGTTGGCTGAACACCGCCAGTTACGGGCTGCCGCCCGACCCGGTCTGGACGGCGGTGCAGGAGGCCCTGGCTGACTGGCGGGTGGGGCGTACCTCGTGGGAGGTCTGGGGCGAGGCGACCGAACGGTCCCGGGAGGCGTTCGCCGGCCTGGTCGGGGTGGCGGCGGCCGACGTGGCGGTCGGCAGCACCGTGTCGCAGCTGCTCGCCCCGGTCGCGGCGGCGCTGCCCGCCGGGGCGACCGTGGTGGTGCCCGAGGTCGAGTTCACCTCCAACCTCTTCCCCTGGCTGGTGCAGGAGGAGCGGGGCGTGCGGGTACGCACCGTGCCGCTCCCCGGGCTGCTCGACGCGATCGACTCCGGCACCGACCTGGTCGCGTTCAGCCTGGTGCAGTCCGCCGACGGCGCGATCGCCCCGTACGCCGAGATCGTGGCCGCCGCCCGCGCGCACGGCGCCCTGGTCGCGGTCGACGCCACCCAGGCCTGCGGCTGGCTGCCCTTCGACGCGGGCCTGGCCGACGTGGTCGCGGTCGGGGCCTACAAGTGGCTGATGGCGCCGCGCGGTTCCGCCTTCGCCTACCTCGCGCCGGCGCTGCGCGACCGGCTGCGGCCGGACGCCGCCGGCTGGTACGCGGGCAAGGATCCGCACTCGTCCTACTACGGCCCGCCGCTGCGGCTCGCCGACGACGCCCGGCGCTTCGACATCTCCCCGGCCTGGTTCAGCTGGGTCGGTACGGCGCCCGCCCTGGAACTGGTCGCCGAGATCGGCCTGCCGGCGATCCACGACCACGACGTGGCGCTGGCCAACCGGTTCCTCGCCGGGCTGGGCCGCCCGCCCGGTCAGAGCGCCATCGTCACGGTCGAGGTGCCGGGCGCGCAGGAGAAGCTGGCGCGGGCCGGCGTCCGCGCGGCGGTCCGGGCGGGCCGGGTCCGGGCCTCCTTCCACCTCTACTCCACGGTGGACGACGTCGACCTGGCCCTGGACGCCCTGACGGCGTGAGGCGCCGCGCCCCCGGGCCGGGACCGACCGGGGGCGCGGCGCCACGGCTCAGGCCAGGTGGCCGCCGATCTTCGTGTACCCGCGCAGCAGGTCGCGGGAGATGATCAGTCGCTGCATCTCGTCGGTGCCCTCGAAGATCCGGTAGAGCCGCACCTGCCGGTACCAGCGCTCGATCGGCAGCTCCCGGGTGTAGCCCATCCCGCCGTGGATCTGCAGCGCCCGGTCCACCACCCGGTTGACCATGCCGGCGCCGTAGAGCTTGCCCATCGAGGAGGCGTGCCGGGGGTCCAGGCCCTGATCGACCGTCCAGGCGGAGCGCAGCACCAGCCAGCGGGCCGCCTCCAGCTCGGTCTCCGAGTCGGCGATCATCCACTGGATGGCCTGGTTGGTGCCGATCTTCGCGCCGAAGGTCTCCCGGGTGTTGGCCTGGTCGATCGCCATCTGCAACACCCGCTCGGCGATGCCGATCGCGTGGGAGGGGATGGTGTAGCGGCCCTTGCCGATCCACTGCATGCCCAGCGCGAAGCCCTGCCCGACCTCGCCGAGGATGTTGCGGTGCGGCACCCGTACGCCGTCGAAGATCAGCGACGCCGGGCCGCCCTCGCCCATGGTCTGGATGAACTCGGAGCGCCAGCCCATCGCCCGGTCCACCAGGAAGGCGGTCGCGCCGCCGTTGCGGGCGCCCTTCTCCCGGTCGGTGACGGCGACGACGATGGCGAAGTCGGCGTCGTTGCCGTTCGTGATGAAGGTCTTCTCGCCGTCGAGGATCCAGTCGTCGCCGTCCCGCCGCGCGCTGAGCCGGATGTTCGCCGCGTCCGAACCTGCGCCCGGCTCGGTGATCGCGAAGCAGGAGATCCGTTCCCCCTCGATGGTGGGGATGAGGAACTCGCGCTGCTGCTCCTGCGTGGCGTGGAAGAGGATGTTGTCGGCTTCGCCGCCGAAGCGGAACGGCACGAAGGTACGGCCCAGCTCGGTCCAGATCAGCGACTGCATGACCGCGGGCAGGTCCATGCCGCCGTACTCCTCCGGGGTGGCCAGCCCCCAGAATCCGAACTTCTTCGCCTTCTGCTGGAGTTCGCGCAGCTCGGCACGCTCCAGGCCGGGCCGGTGGGCCCGTTCCCGGCGCAGCACCTCCTGCTCCAGCGGCATCACCTCGCGGGTGATGAACGACCGGACGGTGTCGCGGACCGCCCGCTCCTCGTCGGTCAGTGAGAAGTCCATGCCGATCCCTTCCGCCGTCGCCCTGCCGTCTCCGCTTAAACTAGCGCTGTAAGTTTTCCCCCGTCCATACCCGAGGAGCCGACGTGCCCCGACCCCGGCAACCCGTGCTCAGCCGGGAACGGATCGTCACCGCCGCCCTGGCGCTGATCGACGCCGACGGGCTGGCCGCGTTCTCCACCCGGCGGCTCGCCGCGGCGCTCGGCGTGCAGGGACCCTCGCTGTACCACCACTTCGCCAACCGGGACGCCATCCTCGACGCGGTCGCCGACAGCGTCACCGCCACCGTGGACACCAGCTTCTTCGCCCGGCACGACTGGCTGGAGGCGCTGCGTCGGTGGGCCTGGTCGTACCGGCAGGCGCTCACCGCGCACCCGAACGTCGTGCCGTACCTGGCCCAGGGGCCCGGGCGGCGGCCGGCGGCGCTGGCGATGGCGGACGCCGTCTACGGCGCGCTGGTCAAGGCCGGCTGGCCGCCGGCCCGGGCCACCCACGTCGGCGCGGCGTTGCGCTACTTCGTCGCCGGCTCGGCGCTCGGCTCGTTCGCGCGCGGCTTCGTCGAGGACCCGGAGCTGTACGCCGCCCACTACCCGCACCTGCGCCAGGCGCACCGGCTGGCCGAACACCAGCGCAGCGTCGACGAGGGGGCCTTCGCGCTCGGCCTGGACGCGCTGCTGCACGGCCTGGCCGCCGAGCACGCCCGCACCGTCACGCCGGTGGAGCCGGCCGACCGTTCGGGGTAGCGTCAAAACTCCCAGCGCTAGTTTCCGCACCCCCCGAAGGACGACATGGATCTCGCTGCCGCGCCCCCCGCGCTCCTGGTCCGCCGCCATCTGCACGTCGGCGGCGGCTGGATCGACCCGTCCGACGGCGACACCGTCGCCGTGGAGAACCCCGCCACCGGCGAGATCGTCGGTCAGGTGCCCGCCGGAGCCCCGGCCGACGTGGACCGGGCCGTCGCCGCCGCCCGGGCCGCCTTCCCGAGCTGGGCGGCCACCGCCCCGGCTGAGCGCGCCGCCCACCTGGACCGGCTGCACGCCGCCCTCACCGCCCGGGCCGACGACATCGCCCCCACCGTCGCCCTGGAACTCGGCACCCCGATCAAGCTCGCCGCCCGGGTGCAGACCGGGCTGCCGCTGAGCGTGCTGCGTTCGATGGTCGACCTGGCCGCCCGTCCGCCCGCCGAGCAGACCGTCGGCAACTCCCTGGTCGTCCGGGAACCCGTCGGCGTGGTCGGCGCGATCACCCCGTGGAACTACCCGTTGCACCAGGTCGTCGCCAAGCTCGCCCCCGCCCTGGCCGCCGGCTGCACCGTGGTGCTCAAGCCCAGCGAACTCACCCCGCTGACCGCGTACCTGCTCTTCGACGCGGTCACCGAGGCCGGGCTGCCCGCCGGCGTGGTCAACCTGGTGCCGGGCACCGGGCCCGTCGTCGGCGAGGCCCTCGCCGCCCACCCGGACGTCGACCTGGTCTCCTTCACCGGCTCCACCGCCACCGGCCGGCGGATCGCCCACCTCGCCGCCGACCGGATCGCCCGGGTCGCCCTGGAGCTCGGCGGCAAGTCGGCCAACCTGATCCTCGCCGACGCCGACCTGCCCACCGCCGTCAAGGTGGGGGTGGGCAACGCAATGCTCAACTCCGGGCAGACCTGCACCGCGTGGACCCGGATGCTGGTCCACCGCGACCGGTACGACGAGGCGCTCGACCTGGTCGCCCGGGCCGTCGCGGGGTACCGGCCGGGGGACCCGTTCGACCCGGCCACCCGGCTTGGCCCGCTGGTCTCCGCCGCCCAGGCCGAACGGGTCCGCGGCTTCGTCGACCGCGCGCTCGCCGACGGGGCGCGCCTCGTGGCCGGTGGCCCGGACGCCCCGCTGCCGCCGCGCGGCCACTTCGTCGCGCCCACCGTCCTGGCCGACGTGCACCCGGACAGCGAACTGGCCCAGGAGGAGGTCTTCGGGCCGGTGCTCGCGGTCATCCCGTTCGCCGACACCGACGAGGCCGTCGCCATCGCCAACAACTCCCGCTACGGCCTGGCCGGCGCGGTCTGGTCCGCCGACGCCGACCACGCCGTCGCGGTCGCCCGGCGGCTGCGCACCGGCCAGGTGGACGTCAACGGCGGCGCCTTCAACCCGCTCGCCCCGTTCGGCGGCTACCGCCAGTCCGGCCTCGGCCGGGAACTCGGCGCGTCCGGGATCGAGGAGTTCACCGAGCTCAAGGCGATCCAGCGGTGAGGGCGCTGGTCGCCCGCGGCCCCGGCGCGCCGCTGCGGATCGAGCAGGTCCACCTGCCCGCGCCCGGGCCCGGCGAACTGCGGGTGCGCATCCGCGCCGCCGGGGTCTGCCATTCCGACCTGTCCATGGTCAACGGCACGCTCGCCCCGGCGTACCCGCTGGTGCTCGGCCACGAGGCGGCCGGCGTGGTCGCCGAGGTGGGGCCCGGGGTGACCGTGCCGGTCGGCACCCAGGTGGTGCTCAACTGGGCGCCGGCCTGCCGGGCCTGCTGGTTCTGCCGGCACGACGAACCCTGGCTCTGCGCCGCCAACACCGCGCCCGCCGTGCCGCGGGGCGAGACCGCCGACGGCACCGGACTGCACGTCACGCTCGGCCTCGGCGCGTTCGCCGAGGAGGTGGTGGTACCGGCGACGGCCGTGGTGGCGGTCCCCGCCGACCTGCCCCCGGAACGAGCCGCCCTGCTCGGCTGCGCGGTGCTCACCGGCGCCGGCGCGGTCCGCAACACCGCCCGGGTCGCGCCCGGTGAGTCGGTCGCGGTGATCGGGCTCGGCGGGGTCGGACTCGCCGTGCTCACCGCCGCCCGGGCGGCCGGCGCGGGCCCGATCGTGGCGATCGACGTCGCCGAGGCCAAACGGGAGCTCGCGCTGGCCGCCGGCGCCACCGACTTCCTGCTCCCCGACGACCGGCTGTCGAAGGAGGTCCGCGCCCGCACCGAGGGGCGCGGCGTCGACCACGCCTTCGAGTGCGTCGGCCGGGCCGCCACCATCCGCACCGCATGGCGGCTGGCCCGGCGTGGGGGAGCGGTCACCGTGGTCGGCATGGGGGCCAAGGACGACCTGGTCAGTCTCGCCGCCGCCGACATCTTCCACTCCGCCCGCACGCTGCGCTCCTCGGTGTACGGCTCGTCGGACCCGGACCGGGAGGTCCCCGCGCTGGCCCGTGAGGCCATCGACGGGACGCTGGACCTCGGCCCGCTGATCAGCGGGCTGATCCCGCTCGAGGAGGCGCCGGCCGCTCTCGACCGGCTGGCCCGGGGCGAGGGCGCTCGCTGGGTGGTCACCTTCGACCACTGACCGGGTGGCCCGCCGGTCAGCCCGGCGCCGCGCCGCCCTCGATCAGCCTGGCGTAGCCGTCCAGCAGTCGGCCCAGGCCGAACTCGAAGATGCCGTCCAGCGTCAGCTCGACGTCGCCCTCGGCGTCGAGGGAGGCCAGCGTCGGGTAGCGACCCGGCAGGATTCGGTGGAAGGCCGGCTCGTGGGACTCGACCCACTGCTCGTCGGTCAGGCCGGTGTCCTGTTCGGCCTGGGCCTGCATCTCGAGGTTGGTGGCGATGCCGCGCACGTACCCGATCAGGGTGACGGCGAGATGCCAGCGGGTGTGCGGGTCGAGCCCGAGCCCACCGGTGGCGCGCAGCGCCCACTCGGTGTGGGCGATGCCGCGGGGCAGCGGTCGGGGCCGGGTCATCGAGATGACGTGCGGCAGCCACCGGTGCCGCCGGTAGGTCGCCCACTGCGCCCGGGCGAGCAGGTCCAGCTGAGCGCGCCAGCCGGCCGGCCGGCCCGGGGGGACGGCTTCGGCGAGCGCGGTGTCGGCCATCAGGCCGATCAACTCGTCCCGGCCGCGCACGTGCCGGTACAGCGACATGGTCGCCACGCCCAGCTCGGCGGCGATGTGACGCATGGAGATCCCGGCCAGGCCCTGTTCGTCGGCGAGCGCCATCGCGGTGCGGACCACCCGGTCCCGGTCCAGCTCCGGGTCCCGGCGGCCGCCGGCCGGTCCGGGCGCCACCACCGTGCCGGCGCCGGGGCGGGTCAGCACCAGCCCCTCCTCGCGCAGCAGCGCGAGCACCTTCGTCGCGGTGGCGATGGCGACGCCGTGCTCGCGGGTGAGCTGCCGGGCCGACGGGACCGGGTCGCCGGGACGCAGCTCCCCGGCGTCGATCCGGCGCCGGATGCCGGCGGCGATCCGCCGGTACGGCGGGTCGGGAGTGGACGGGGTGCGGGGCACGGGCGGCCTCCGGCGGCAGCGTACTAGTACGGAAGGCCCGGACGGATCCTCCGGCGGAGAGCGTACTAGTACGAACCCGGCGTGCGGGGCTCACCGATACCTATCTTTGCCAGCGCGGAGGCGTGCTCTCCGCCCGTACCCGGCGAGGGCCTCGACGGTGTACGCGTCAAACTTGGGGAGCGTCGCGATGAACGACAGGAACGTACTCATCTCCGGTGCCGGCATCGCCGGCCCGGCCCTGGCCTACTGGCTGCGCCGGTACGGCTTCCACCCCACCGTCGTCGAGCGCGCGCCCGGCCAGCGCCCGGGCGGGCAGGCGGTGGACGTCCGGGGCGCGGCCCGCCGGGTGGTCGACCGGATGGGACTGACCACCCGGATCCGCGCCGAGTGCGTCCCGGCGCGCGGGCTGGCGTACGTCTCCGCCGACGGGACGTACCAGGCCCGGATGCCGGTGCACGTCTTCGACGGCGAGGGGGCCGTGGCCGACCTCGAGATCGCCCGGGGCGACCTGGCCCGGCTGCTGATGGAGGAGACCCGCGCCGACGCGGAGTACCTCTTCGACGACTCGATCGCGGCACTCGTCGAGACCGGCGACGGGGTGCGGGTCACCTTCGAACGGTCCGCACCCCGCGTCTTCGACCTGGTGGTGGGCGCGGACGGGGCGCACTCCCGGGTCCGGGCGCTGGCCTTCGGCCCAGAGTCGGACTTCGTCCGGCCGATGGGCGCCTACCTCGCGTACTTCAGCACCCGGCACCCGGACGACGAGGGCTGGTTCCAGCTGCACAACGCCCCGGGCGGCCGGCTGGTCGGCACCCGGCCGGACCGGTGGGGGTACCGGACCGCGCTGTTCAGCTTCCTCTCGCCGCCGCTGGACCTCGACCGCCGCGACGTCGCCGGGCAGCAGCGGGTGCTGGCCGAGCGGTTCGCCGACGTGGGGTGGCGGGCGCGCGAGCTGCTGGTCGCCATGCCCGACGCCCCCGACTTCTACTTCGACGGCTACGGGCAGGTGCGGATGGACCGGTGGAGCCGGGGCCGGGTGGTGCTGCTCGGCGACGCGGCGTGGTGCCCGTCCCCGCTGACCGGTCAGGGCACCAGCCTCTCCCTGGTCGGGGCGTACGTCCTCGCCGGCGAGCTGGCGGCCGCCGGCGGCGACCATCCGGTGGCGTTCGCCCGCTACGAGGCGGCGTTGCGGGAGCACGTGGAACGCTGCCAGCAGCTGCCCGGTGGCGGGATCTCCGGATTCCTGCCGGCCGGCCGCACCGCCATCTGGCTCCGTGACCGGTCGGTCCGGGCGATGACCTCGCGACCGCTGCGCCGGCTCGCCGCGAAGGCGTTCTTCGCCACGGCCGACGGGCTGGCCCTGCCGGAGTACGCTCCGGCCCACTGAGCCCGGCGGGGTGCGGGGAGGTGGACCCCACACATGGGAGCGGTCAGGAAGACCGGTCGGTGAACGTCGTCGATCTCATCCGGGTGGGACAGAAGGAGCGACCATGTCCGCCGGATACGCGTCGACCGGCCGGAATGTGTGTGGTGTCGACATGGCTCGACTCTGGCGGCCCGCCGTAGGTTTCCTCCACGCGACGACCCTGTGACCGTGGTCACCGACCCGGTCGTCGCGGTGACCTGCGGAGGATGAGGCGATGGCCGGGCAAGCGCTCCTGTCGGCCCGCGGGCTGACCCGCGACTTCCGGGGGTTCCGGGCCGTCGATCACGTCGACCTGGACATCGCCCCGGAGAGCGTGCACGCCCTGGTCGGCCCGAACGGCGCCGGCAAGACCACCCTGTTCAACCTGCTCACCGGTTTCCTGCCGCCGACGTCCGGGCAGATCGAACTGGCCGGCCGGGACGTCACCGGCCTGCCGCCGGAGCAGGTGGCCCGGATGGGGGTGGCGCGGTCCTTCCAGATCACCAGCCTCTTCCCCCAGCTCAGCGCCCGGGAGCACGTCGAGCTGGCGTTGCAGTCGTCCAGCGGACTGGGCTGGCGGTTCTGGCGCTCGGCGAAGCTGATGGACCGCTACCGGGACCGGGCCGGGGAGCTGCTGGACATGGTCGGCCTCGGCGCGCTCGCCGAGGCCCCCGCCGAGGCCCTGGCGTACGGGCGCAAGCGCGCCCTGGAGCTGGCCATCGCGCTCGCCCTGGACCCGAAGGTGCTGCTGCTCGACGAGCCGACCGCCGGGATGGGGCTGGAGGACGTCGACCGCACCGTCGCGCTGATCGCGAAGGTCCGCGAGGGGCGCACCGTGGTGATGGTCGAGCACAACATGAGCGTGGTCGGCCGGCTCGCGGACACCGTCACCGTCCTACAGGCCGGCAAGGTCCTGGTCGAGGGCCCGTACGAGCAGGTCCGCGCCGACGAGCGGGTCATCACCGCCTACCTGGGAGCCGCTGATGCTGCGCATTGAGAACCTCTCCGCGTTCTACGGCGAGGCGCAGGTGCTGCGGGAGGTGAGCCTGGACGTCGCCGCCGGCGAGGTGGTCACCCTGGTCGGCCGCAACGGCGCCGGCAAGTCGACCCTGCTGCGCTGCGTGATGGGGCTGCACCCCAGCCAGCGGGGCACGGTCACGCTCGACGACCGGGACCTGACGAAGGTGCCGGCGTACAAGCGGGCGCGGCTCGGGCTCGGCTGGGTCCCGGACGACCGGGGCGCGTACGCCACCCTCACCGTCACCGAGAACCTGACGCTGCCGCCCCGGGTCGGCCCCGACCCGTGGCCGCTGGAGCGGGTCTACGAGGCCTTCCCGGCGCTCTGGCAGCGGCGCGACTCGGCGGCCACCATGCTCTCCGGCGGTGAGCAGCAGATGCTCGCGCTGGCCCGGGTGCTGCGGATGGGCGCCCGGCTGCTGCTCTGCGACGAGCCCACCGAGGGGCTCTCTCCGCTGCTCGTGCAGCAGGTCGGCGACCTGCTGCGGGAGGCCAAGGAGCACGGCGTGACCGTGCTGCTGGTCGAGCAGAACCTGCACTTCGCCACCGGCGTCGCCGACCGGCACTACCTGCTGGCCGAGGGACGCGTCGTGGAGGCGATGGCGAACTCCGAGGTGCGCTCGCGGGAACGCGAGCTGCTGGCGTACCTCGGGATTTGAATTCTTCGACGGCTGACCCGCGCGGAGTCCGCGCGGTACGAAAGGGATGGACATGCGTAGGAGCGTGGGTGTGGCCGCCGCGTCGGCGGCGGTGGTGCTGGCAGCCGGTTGTGGCGGGGGTGGCCCGGCCTCGGGCGGCGACCAGAAGCTGACCGGCGACAAGGTCGTGCTGGGCGTGCTCAACGACCAGTCCGGGGCCTACTCGGAGCTGTCCGGGAAGAACTCGGTCAAGGCCGTGGAGATGGCCATCGCCGACTTCAAGGCCAAGTACGGCGACAAGGCGGTGACCAAGGACATCACCGTGCAGACCGCCGACCACCAGAACAAGCCGGACGTAGCCAACGCCAAGGCCCAGGAGATGTACGACCGCAAGGGCGTCGACCTGATCCTCGACGTGCCCACCTCGTCGGCCGCCCTGAAGGTCGCCGACGTGGCCAAGGAGAAGAAGAAGCTCTACTTCAACATCGGCGCGGCGACCACCGACCTGACCGGCAAGAGCTGCAACAAGTACACGTTCCACTACGCGTACGACACGTACATGCTGGCCAACGGCACCGGGAAGACCACCACCGAGCAGGTCGGCAAGAACTGGTACATCCTCTACCCGAACTACGCCTTCGGTCAGGACATGGAGAAGAACTTCTCCGCCGCGATCGAGAAGGCCGGCGGGAAGGTGGTCGGCAAGGACGGCGCGCCGTTCCCGAACACCACCGGCGACTACTCGTCGTTCCTGCTCAAGGCGTCCAGCATGAACCCGAAGCCGCAGGTGCTGGGCACCATGCAGGCCGGCGCGGAGCTGGTCAACGTGGTCAAGCAGTACAACGAGTTCAAGCTGCGGGAGAAGGGCATCGGGCTGGCCGTGGGCCTGATGTTCATCTCCGACATCCACTCGCTCACCCCGGCGGCGCTGGCCGGCACCACCTACACCGACGCCTGGTACTGGAACTTCGACCAGCAGAACCGCGAGTTCGCCGACCGCTTCCAGAAGGAGACCGGCACCCGGCCGTCCTTCGCCCACGCGGCCAACTACTCCGCGGCCATGCAGTACCTGGAGGCGGTGCAGGCCGCCGGCACCGATGACGCGGACAGCGTGGTCAAGGGGCTGGAGGGCAAGGAGGTCAACGACGTCTTCCTGCGCAACGGCAAGATCCGCGCCGAGGACCACCGGGTGATCCACGATGCGTACCTGGCCCAGGTGAAGCCGCAGGCCGACGTCACCGAGCCGTGGGACTACGTCAAGGTCCTCAAGACCATCCCCGCCGCGGAGGCGTTCCGCGCCCCGTCGGCCGACTGCAAGATGTGACGGATTGATGTCAGGCTTCGCGCAGAACACGTTCAACGGGCTGGTGAGCGGGGCGTTCTACGCCCTGCTCGCCCTCGGGCTCGCGGTCATCTTCGGCATGCTCCGGGTGGTGAACTTCGCCCACGGCGCCTTCTACATGCTCGGCGCTTTCGGGGCGTACGTGCTGCTCACCGAGGCCGGCGTGCCGTTCTGGGCGGCGCTGGTGATCATGCCGCTCGGGCTGGGTCTGCTCGGCATGGTGCTGGAACGACTGGCCATCCACCGGCTCACCCGGCTCGACCCGCTCTACAACTTCCTGCTCACCTTCGGCCTCACGCTGATCCTGCAGGACCTGGTGAAGACCCGGTACGGCATGCAGTCCAGCCCGTACGCCACCCCGGACGCGCTCAGCGGCTCGATCGACTTCGGGCTCTTCGACTTCCCCACCTACCGGGTCTTCATCCTCGGCTTCGCGGTGCTGCTCTGCGTCGCGGTGTGGTGGGTGCTCACCCGTACCCGGATCGGGATGGTGGTCCGGGCCGCCACCGAGCGGCCCGAGCTGACCCGGGCGCTCGGCATCGACGTGGGGCGCTGGGTGACCCCGGTGTTCGGCTTCGGTATCGCGCTGGCCGGCCTGGCCGGGGTGCTCGCCGCGCCGATGCGGGCGGTGAACCCGCTGATGGGCGCCGACCTGATCATCGTGGTCTTCGCGGTGGTGGTGATCGGCGGACTCGGCTCCATCTTCGGCTCGGTCGCCGCCGGCTTCGGCATCGGCCTGGTCCAGGCATGGGGAGAGGCGTACCTCTCCGACTTCCCGATCGTGTCCCAGACGATCGTCTTCATCGTGATGGCCGTCGTGCTGCTCTGGCGGCCGGCCGGGCTGTTCGGCCGTGAGGAGGCACCGGCATGACCAGCACCGTCGACACCCCGGCCGAGGCGGCCCGGCCGGCGACCGGCTCCGGCCTGGTCGCCGTGGCCCGGGCGCCCGGCTGGGTCCGGTACGCGCTGCTCGCCGCCGGTCTGGCCGTGGCGCTCTGGCTGCCCAACGGGCTCTACCCGGCGGTGGCCGTGGACATCCTGTGCTGGGCGCTCTTCGCCGTCTCGGTGGACCTGCTGCTCGGCTTCACCGGGCTGATGTCCTTCGGGCATGCCGCGTTCTGGGGCACCTCGGCGTACGTCACCGGGCTGGTGGCGATCCACGCCGGCCTGCCCTTCCCGGTCGCCGTGCTGGCCGGGGCACTCGCCGCCGCGGTGCTCGCGCTGCCGATCGGTTACCTGGCGGTGAAGCGGACCGGCATCTACTTCGCGATGGTCACGCTGGCCTTCGCGCAGATGGTCTACTACGTCGCCAACGAGTGGCGGTCGGTGACCCGCGGCGAGAACGGCCTCCAGGGGGTGCCCCGGGAGTTCTTCGGGATGGACCTGACCGACGACTACTACTTCTACTACGCGATCCTGCCGATCGTGCTGCTCGGCCTGGCCGCCGCCTGGCGGATCGTGCACTCCCCGTTCGGCCGGGTGCTGGTCGGCATCCGGGACAACTCGGCGCGGGCCCGTGCGTTGGGCTACCCGGTGCACCGGTACAAGCTGACCGCGTTCGTGCTCTCCGGCTTCATCGCCGGTCTCGGCGGCGGACTCTTCGCCGTCGGGCACCGCTTCGTCTCCCTCGACGTGCTGCACTGGACCACCTCCGGCAAGGCGGTGATCGTGGTGGTGCTCGGCGGGATCGGCACGCTCTGGGGTGGAGTGCTCGGCGCGGCGCTCGTGGTCCGGCTGGAGGACTGGCTGTCGTTCTCCGGATTCGAGGCGATCGGCCTGGTCACCGGCGGCATCTTCGTCCTTGTCGTGCTGCTTTTCCGGCGCGGTGTGTGGGGCAGCGTGTCCGCGCTCGCGCTCCGCTGGTTGGCGGCCCGCCGCAGATAAATCCGCCGCCCGGCGCATCCGAACCGCGGCGTCCCGACGAACCCCCTGGTAGTGGTCACCTACCCGGGGGTACGTCTGGTGCTGACAGATCCGATGTCCGGCGAGGCCGTGGACACGGCCAGCAAGCGGCTCTCCGCTGCCGCCGAGGACCTCGACGCCAACCAGGTCGCCGCGCTCATGCTCGATCTTGCCGCCGAGGCGGGCGTGGCGCCGGTCTGGGAGCAGGTGTGCGTACCGCTGCTGGGGGCGCTGCGCGGGCGCACCGCCAGCGAGATCGCCGTCGAGCACGCCCTCTCCGAGGGCATCCGGGTGGGCCTGGACGTGCACCGTCGGGAACCGTCCCGGCAGCTGCCCCCGGACGGTGTGCTGCTGGCCGGCGCGGAGCACGAGACGCACAGCCTCGGGCTGCACGCCCTCGCCGCCGCGCTCCGCGAGCAGGGCCGGGGCTGCCTGCACCTCGGGCCGGCGCTGCCC
Source organism: Micromonospora sp. BS32 (assembly GCF_059089345.1). Classification (NCBI taxonomy): domain Bacteria; kingdom Bacillati; phylum Actinomycetota; class Actinomycetes; order Micromonosporales; family Micromonosporaceae; genus Micromonospora; species Micromonospora sp. BS32. The sequence goes on along the minus strand of NZ_JBSSHR010000008.1, from coordinate 50,934 downwards.
TGGGTCGCCTTGGCCTCCGCCGTGCTGCGGACCAGCCCGCACACCGTCGTGGTCTGGTCGCAGACCCCGCTCACCGGCCGCGCGTATCGCCTGGTCCGGTTCGGGCGGGACTTCCCGGGGGTACGCGTCTTCGGCGCCGGCCCGGGCTGGATCGAGCCCCTCGCGCCCCCCTCGGTACGCCTCACCACCTTCGCCGCCGCCCTGACCGCCTGCGGCCCCCGCCGCACCCCTGCCCTAGCGCCCCCCGCCCCCGGCCTGGCGCCCCCCGCCCCCGGCCTGGCGCGCCCCGCCTCTGGCCAGGTGTGTTGATCATGGGGTTACCGGCGGTGTGGATCTCCTCCGCTGCCGTCAACCTCATGATCAACGCGGGTGGGGCGGATGGAGGTAGGGAGATCTTGGACGGTTGCCGTCAGCTGTGGACCGTAACTGTCCAAGATTCGGATATGCCGCTGGCCGGCACCCCGTGAGGGGTGCCGGCCAGCGTTCGCTTATCGGGGTCAGCTGTTCCAGTGCTTGGCGACGAGGTCGGCGGCCTGCTGCTCCCACTGGGCGTAGGCGTCCGGGTAGGCGGAGACCTGCACGGTCTGGGCGGCTTCGGTCAGCGGCATGTCCTGCCAGCCGTCGATCTGCTTGAGGCCCTTCTGGAAGGCCATCGTGGAGTAGATCGGGTCGGTGATCTGCTCCGGGCTGCCCCAACCCGAGGACGGGCGCTGCTGGAACAGGCCCAGCGAGTCGTGGTCATTGCGGTCGCCGAGGTGGCCCAGGTTCTCCAGCTTCGACTCCTGCAGGCTGGTGGCGATGGAGATGACCGCGGCCCGCTCGTCCAGACCCGACTTCTTCGTCCCGGCGATGATCGCCTTCACGTTCGCGGTCTGCTCATCGTTCAGGTCGATGCGCGACTGGCTGCCCTGCACACCGTGCGGGATCAGCTTGGCCTTGTCCACACCCGGCTTGTCGGCCTGCACGGCCACCGCGACGGGCTTGGCGTCCACCGCCGGGGCGGCGTCGGCGTGCATGGCCGGGCCGGCGAACACGCCACCGGCGAAGGCCAGACCAGCGATACCCAGAACACTCTTACGCAGCATGGTGGTCTTCATCAGAGAAGCTCCTTCGGGGGTTGGCCCAACCCGAACCAGGGGGACGGTCACGGGCGGGCAAGCACCACGAACAGGGGCGCTCAAAGCACAAGGGGGAAAGTCTTCGTCCGGCTGGCTTCACAAGCCGGGGGGCTCGGGCGCCGGGACCATGTGTAACGACCGCGGGCCCGCCATCATTCCGGGGCTTGGCCATCCATCCGGCCAGGCCGGGAGGGGCTGCTAGTGCGGTCGTGCAGAGGATGTAACGACCGCCGGCCCGCCGTCATTCCGGGGCCACCGCATCCATCCGGCCGCGCCGGAGGGGCCTGCTACTGCGGTCGTACGGGATATGTAACGACCCCGGGCCGGCCACGATTCCAGGCTCAGGGTGCCACCGGTCACGGGACCTCAAGGCCAGGCCGGCACAGACCCGGCACCCGGCAAAGCCGCGACACCCTCGAGCCGAACAGCCGACCCGAACCGGCACTGCACCGACGGACCCGGATCACACACCCAGCCGGCACTGCACCAACGAAACTGCTCACAGGCCCCAGACCGGACAACCAACCCAAGCGCCGCCAGTTATCCCGCCAGCTCCAAAACCCCACACCCCGCCCCTGGTTCACGAGCGGCCAAAAAGCACCACCGCCACCCCGTTGATCAAGAAGTTTGCGCACTGATCCGGGGGTGACAGCGTCCCCAAACTTCTTGATCAACGCTGGGGGAGCGGAGCGGGCGGGGGAGTGCTGCGGGCCGGGGGCGGAGCGGGGCGCGAAGCGTGGCGGGACCGCGGCAGAGCGGGCTGGCAGGCGGGCGGGCGGCGGGAAGTGTCGGGGGTGTTCGTGAGGATGCTTCGGGGAAGGGCGGCGTGATGCCCGCCACATACGATACGATTCGGTTCCGTATCGAAACTCCGCGTCCTACGCTCTGACCGTTACGAGTCTGCCCCGTATCGTATTTGCGATGCGGGTGAGCCGGGGGGAGAACCGGACCACATGGAACCGCACGAGAACACCGGACATCCGAGGCGGTGGGGGATCCTCGGCGTGCTGGTGATCAGCCTGCTCGTCGTCGTCCTCGACAACACGATCCTCAACGTCGCCCTGCGCACCCTGGCCGACCCGGTGCACGGCCTCGGGGCCAGCCAGGGCGAGCTGGAGTGGTCGATCAACTCCTACACGCTGGTCTTCGCCGGACTGCTCTTCACCTTCGGCGTCCTCGGCGACCGCTTCGGCCGTCGCCGGTTCCTGCTGATGGGGCTGGTGCTCTTCGGCCTGGCCTCGCTGCTGTCCGCGTACGCGCAGGACCCGGGCCAGCTGATCGCGGCGCGTGCCCTGATGGGGATCGGCGGCGCGGCGATCATGCCGGTCACCCTGTCGATCATCTCGAACGTCTTCGACCCCCGGGAGCGGGGCCGGGCGATCGGCGTCTGGGCCGGCGCGGTCGGCCTCGCCGTGGCGATCGGCCCGATCCTCGGCGGCGCGCTGCTGGAGCACTACTGGTGGGGCTCGGTCTTCCTGATCAACGTGCCGGTGGTGGCGATCGGCGTGGTCCTGGTGGCGGTGCTGGTGCCGGAGTCCCGCGATCCCAGCCCCGGCCGGGTCGACCTGCTCGGCGTGGTGCTCTCGGTGGTCGGCCTGGTCGCCCTGACGTACGGGATCATCGACGGCGGCGAGCACGGCTTCGACCGTCCGGTGGTGTGGGCGTCGATCGTCGGCGGCCTGGCGGTGCTGGCCTGGTTCATCGACCACGAGCGGCGCAGCGACCACCCGTCGCTGGACGTCCGGCTGTTCCGGGTGCCGCGCTTCGCCGCCCCGGTGGCGATCGTCGGCCTGATCTTCTTCGCCGCCATGGGCGTCATGTTCTTCAGCTCGTTCTACCTGCAACTGGTCCGCGGTTACAGCCCGCTGCAGACCGGCCTGCTGTTCCTGCCGTTCGCCGGCGCCCAGCTGATCTTCGCGCCCCGCAGCGCCGCCATGGTCCGCCGGTACGGCGGCCGGGCGGTCGCCGTGGTCGGCCTCGGGCTGACCACCGTCGCGCTGGCCTCCTTCGCCTTCGTCGACGCGGACACCCCGATCTGGGTGGTGCTGGTGGTCTTCTTCCTCCAGGGCACCGGGATGGCCAACATCATGCCGCCGGCCACCGAGTCGATCATGTCGGCGCTGCCGCGGGAGAAGGCCGGTGTCGGCTCCGCGGTCAGCAACACCGTCCGGCAGGTCTCCGGTGCGCTGGGCGTGGCCGTGCTCGGCTCGGTCCTCTCCGCGGTCTACCGGGAGGACATCGCCTCAACGGTCGACGGGCTGCCCGCCCCGGCCCGCGAGGCGGCCAACGAGTCCGTCTCCGGGGCGTACGCCGCGGCGGGCCAGTTGGGGTCGGCGGCGCCGAAGCTGATCGCGGCGGCCAACGACGCCTTCGTCTCGGCCATGCACTGGGCGGCGGCGCTCTCCGCGGTGGTGGCCGCCCTGGGCATTCTCATCGTGCTCCGCTGGATGCCCGGTCGTCCCGACGCCGGTGCCGGCCCGGCCGCCACATCGGCGGTCGGAGAACCGGAGATGGCCGGAACCGCATAGGTTCGGGAACAATGTCTGACATGACTTCCACCGCCGATGCTCCGCGGTCGCCCGGGCGACCGCGGAGCGTCCGCGCGGACGAGGCCATCATCGAGGCCACCCTCGACCTGCTCGCCGAGGGGAGCACGATCGAGGCGCTCTCGATCGAGGCCATCGCCTCCCGGGCCGGCGTCGGCAAGGCCACCATCTACCGGCGCTGGCCGGGCAAGGACGCGCTGCTGCTCGACGCGCTGCGCCGGCTCAAGGGCGTCCTGCCGCAGCCGGCCGGGGACTCCGTCCGGGACGACCTGGTCCTGCTGGTCGGCGCGGTCGGGCAGAACATCGACCCGCGGGCCGTGAAGATCATGCCCTGCCTGGTGCCCGAGGTGAACCGCAGCCCGGACCACTTCCAGCTCTACCAGAACATCATCGAGCCGCGGCGAATGTTGATGCGCGAGGTGCTGCGCCGGGGCGTCCGTACCGGTGAACTCCGCGCCGACATCGACGTCGAGGTGACGATGGCGCTGCTCACCGGCCCGATGCTGGTGCAGCGGATGCTGCGCTGGCATCCGGAGCTGGACGACCAGATCCTGCCCGAACGGATCGTCGACGCCGTCCTGGAGGGCATCCGGGCCCGCTGACCGCCGCCGGCGGTGCGACCTGTGGTCGGCTGCCGCCACGGCGGCGAGCCGGCCGTCGTCCGGCGCCGCCGGCCCGACCCGGCCCGGGTTCAGCCCGTCGGGCTACGCAGCCGGTGCAGACGCAGCGCCAGCTGCACCTCCAGCGCCCGCTCCGGCTTCTGCCAGTCCGGGCCGAGCAGCTGCCCCACCCGCTCCAACCGCTGGGTGACCGTGTTGACGTGCACGTGCAGCAGCTCCGCCGCCCGGGCCAGGCTGCCGCCCACCCCGAAGTAGGCCTCCAGGGTCTTGACCAGGGCGGTGCCCCGCCGCGCGTCGTATTCCACGACCGGCCCCACCGTGGCGGCCAGGAACCGGGCCACGTCCCGCTCGCCCTGGTCGCCCACCGTGCCCAACAGCAGCCCGACGAAGCCCAGCTCGGCGGTGCTCGCCCCCTCGCCGGCCCGGCCCAGCGCGCCCAGCGCGGTCAGGCAGCGGTCGGCCTCGGTGAAGGTGGCGGCCAACGCCGCCGGCCCCGAGGTCGGGCCGCTCGCCCCGGCGGTCACCGGCCGGCCGGTCACCCGGGACAGGTCCCGGGCCACCGCCCGGGCGCTGCCGCCGGCGTCCCGGCCCGGCAGCATCAGCACCACCCGGCCGTCGCGCGCCGCCGCCAGGCCGCCCCGGGTCGAGGCGTACGTGGTGGCCCAGGAGAGCACCCGCTGCCGGGCGGAGCCGGTGGCGGCGATCGCGTCCTCGCCGACCGCCACCAGCACGTGCGGCGCGTCCAGGTCCACCCCGAGCCGGCGGGCCCGGTTGCGCAGCGCGTCGGTGTCCCGTAGCGGCCGGGCAATCAGGTCGTCGAGCAGCTCGCCCCGGACCCGCCCCTCCGCCTCGGCCACGTTGCGGCGGAACAGCAGCAGCAGCGCGGTCACCAGCGCCGCCCGCTCCAGGATCCGCTGGTCGGCGTCGACCAGCTCGTCGTCCGGGCGCAGCACCAGCGCGCCCAGGTTCTCCGCGCCGGCCACCACCGCGGCGTACCAGAGGTGGCCGCGACGCACGCTGCGCCCCTCGGTCCGGGAGGCCGCCACGGCCTCCACCAGGTCCACCCGGTCCGGCTCGTCGATCTCGCCGACCCGGGCCAGCGCCCGCCCCTCGGCGTCCAGCGCCAGCAGCGTCCCGCCGAGCACGTCGGTGACCGCCGCGACCACGTCCTCGACGCCGCCGCCACGCAGCACCAGCGCGGTCATCCGGTCGTGCGCCGCCGCGGCCCGCTCCACCGAGCTGCTGTGCGCCCGGATGGTGGTGTTCGCCGCGGAGAGCTCGGCCAGCGCCGAGCGGGTCTCGGCGAGCAGTCGGGCGGTGTCGATCGCCACCGCGGCGTGCGCCGCGAGGGAGACCAGCAGGGACACCTCCTCGCGGGCGAACGGTCGGGCCGACCGGTTCGCCGCGTAGAGCACCCCGATCACGCTCGACCCGAGCCGCAGCGGCACCCCGAGGATCGCCACCAGGCCCTCCTCGCCCACCCCGGAGTCGATCTCGCCGGTGTGGTGGAAGCGCTCGTCCTCCTGGTAGTTCGCGGTCACGTACGGGGTGCCGGTCTGGGCCACCAGGCCGCCCAGCCCGTCACCCATCTCCAGCCGCAGCCGCTGGAACCGCGCCGAGATCGAGCCGTCGGTGACCCGCATGTAGGTGTCGCCGCGCTCGTCGTCGTTGAGCGTCATGTACGCCACGTCGGCGCCGAGCAGGTGCCGGGCCCGGTGCACGATGGCCCGCAGCACGTCGTCGAGGTCGCGCAGGCCGGCCAGGTCGCTGGCGGTGTCGTACAGGCCGGAGAGCTCGGTCTCCCGGCGCCGCCGGCGCTCCAGCAGCCCGCGCACCCGCAACGCGACCAGCTTGGCCTGTTCCAGCTCGGCCAGCCGCTCGGCGGGCAGCCCGGCGGCCCGGGCGGCCACCAGCGGACCCTCGAACTCGACCGCGGCGGCCTCCCGGGCGAGCAGTTCGAGGAACTCCACCGGCGACGACATGACCGACATTGTGCGCGGCCCCACTAGTTCGCCGTCCAGCCCCCGTCGAGGGCGATCGAGGCGCCGGTGATGAAGGCCGCGGGTGGGGAGCAGAGGTACGCCATCAGCTCGGACACCTCCTCCGGCTCGATCAGCCTCTTGATCGCGGCCCGGGCCAGCATGATCTTCTCGATCACCTCGTCCTCGCCGATGCCGTGGCTGGCGGCCTGGTCGGCGATCTGGCTCTCCACCAGTGCGGTGCGCACGTACGCCGGGTTGATGCAGTTGGCGGTGACCCCGTGCGCGGCGCCCTCCAGCGCCACCACCTTGGACAGCCCCTCCAGCCCGTGCTTCGCCGACACGTAGGCCGCCTTGAAGGGCGAGGCGCGCAGCCCGTGCACCGAGGAGATGTTGATGATCCGGCCCCAGCCGCGGGCGTACATGTGCGGCAGCGCGCGCCGGATGAGCAGGAACGGTGCCTCCACCATCACCCGGTGCAGGTACGCGAAGCGCTCGGTGGGGAAGTCCTGCACCGGCGCGACGTGCTGGAGTCCGGCGTTGTTGACCACGATGTCGACGTCTGCGTCGAGCCGCTGCACCGCGGCCAGGTCCGCCAGGTCGACGCCCTCGGCCCGGCCGCCCGCCTCGGCGGCCACCGCCTTGGCCGCCTCGACGTTGCGGTCCACCACCAGCACCGCCGCGCCCGCCTCCGCGAGGCGCAGCGCGCAGGCCCGGCCGATGCCGCTGCCACCACCGGTCACCAGAGCGCTACGACCGGAGAGGTCGACGTGTACGACGTGGGGGACCGCCACGGGTTCTGCCGTCATGGCGCAAGAAGTTACGAGCTGTGTGGCCGGCGGCACATGGGGCGGCGACACATACTCGCCCCTCGGTCTGTGTGGGCGGGGCCGGAGCGGGCCGGGGACGGGCGGCCAGGGTCGGTCATCACCATGGCGGCGTACCGCGGCCCACCGTGCCGCGCGGTACGGCCCGGCGTGTCCCCCCGGGTGCCATGGTGGGCGGACCAGTAGGGTGTCGAACACACGTACTGCTGGCGGCTGGGGGAGGAGGCGGCGTGCGGGTGCTGGGCGTCGACCCGGGGCTGACCCGGTGCGGGGTCGGCGTGGTCGAGGGCGTGCCGGGGCGGCCCTGCACGCTGGTCGCCTACTACGTCGTCTACACCGATCCCGGCGACGACCTGCCGCTGCGCCTGCTGCACCTGGACCGGTCACTGACCGAGCTGGTCGCCGAGCACCGGCCGGACGCGGTCGCCGTCGAGCGGGTGTTCAGCCAGCACAACGTCCGCACGGTGATGGGCACCGCCCAGGCCAGCGGGATCGCCGTGCTCGCCGGCGCGCGCGCCGGCCTGCCGGTGCAGACGTACACCCCGAGCGAGGTGAAGGCGGCGGTGACCGGTTCCGGTCAGGCCGACAAGAAGCAGATGACCACCATGGTCACCCGGTTGCTGCGGCTGGCCGAGCCGCCCAAGCCGGCGGACGCCGCCGACGCCCTGGCCCTGGCCATCTGTCACGTGTGGCGGGGCGGCACCCGGTCCAAGCTGGCCGCCGCCGCGGACCGGGCACGACGAGGAGGAGCACGATGATCGCCAGCGTGCGCGGCACGGTGACCGCGACCGGTCCGGATCACGCAGTGGTGGAGGTCGGCGGGATCGGCCTGGCGGTGCAGTGCGCCCCGGGCACGCTCGCCGAGCTGCGGGTCGGCCAGCCGGCCCGGCTCGCCACCAGCCTGGTGGTCCGGGAGGACTCGCTCACCCTCTACGGCTTCCCCGACGACGACGCCAAGCAGCTCTTCGAGCTGCTCCAGACCGCCAGCGGGGTGGGGCCGCGGCTGGCTCAGGCGGTGCTCGCCGTGCACACCCCGGACGCCGTCCGTAAGGCGATCGCCAACGCCGACACCGCCGCGCTGACCCGGGTGCCGGGGATCGGCAAGAAGGGCGCCGAACGGCTGGTGCTGGAGCTGCGTGACCGGATCGGCCCGGTCCCGGTGGGCGCCGACGGCGCGGCCGGGGTGACCGGCGGGGCCTGGCCGGAGCAGGTCCGCCAGGCGCTGGTCGGGCTGGGCTGGACGGCCGGCCAGGCCGACCAGGCGGTGGCCGCGGTGGCGGAGACCGTCGACGGGGAGACCCCGCCGGTCCCGGTCCTGCTCAAGCAGGCCATCCGGTTGCTGGGCCGGACCCGGTGAACGGCGACGACCTGGTCTCCGGGTACGTCAACGACGCGGAGCTGGACGCGGAGGCCACCGTCCGGCCGAAGCGGCTCGACGAGTTCATCGCCCAGCATCGGGTTCGCGACCAGCTCGACCTGCTGCTCCAGGGCGCGATGCGGCGCGGAAGCCCGCCCGACCACATCCTGCTGTCCGGGCCGCCTGGCCTCGGGAAGACGACACTGGCCAATATCGTCGCCGCCGAGCTGGGCGCGGGCATCCGGGTGACCAGCGGCCCGGCGATCGAGCGCTCCGGTGACCTGGCGGCGATCCTGACCAGCCTGGCCGAGGGCGACGTGCTCTTCATCGACGAGATCCACCGGATCGCGAAGCCGGCGGAGGAGCTGCTCTACAGCGCGATGGAGGACTTCCGGGTCGACGTGGTGGTCGGCAAGGGGCCGGGGGCGACCGCGATCCCGCTGGACGTGGAGCCGTTCACCCTGGTCGGCGCGACCACCCGCTCCGGCCTGCTCACCGGGCCGATGCGGGACCGGTTCGGCTTCGTCGCGCACCTGGACTTCTACTCCCCGGTCGACCTGGAGGCGCTGCTGCACCGCTCGGCACGGATCCTCGGTGTCCCGATCACGCCGGAGGGGGCGGTGGAGATCGCCGGCCGCTCCCGGGGCACGCCCCGGATCGCCAACCGGCTGCTGCGCCGGGTCCGCGACTTCGCCGAGGTCCGGGCCGACGGGGTGGTCACCCTGGAGACCGCCCGGGCGGCCCTGCTGGTGTACGACGTCGACGCGCTGGGTCTGGACCGGCTGGACCGGGCGGTGCTGACCGCCCTGGTGGACTCGTTCCGGGGTGGCCCGGTGGGCCTGTCCACCCTGGCGGTGGCGGTGGGGGAGCAGCCGGACACGGTTGAGGAGGTCTGCGAGCCCTTCCTGGTGCGGGCCGGTCTGCTGGCCCGAACGCCGCGGGGGCGGGTGGCCACCGAGGCCGCCTGGCGCCATCTAGGCCGTACGCCGCCAAATGGTACATTTGGCACGGAGACCGCGTCCGCGCCCGATCTGTTCTCCGCCGCGCCCGATCAGCCGTGATCCGAACGTGATCTGCACCGCATTCGGCGTTCTCAGGCGCAGGGATTAGACTCGCGCCGGTCTGTACAGGATGTGAGAATCCGCCTCCGCTCCGGCATTCGCGCCGGGTCGGAGGCCAATGGGAAGGTCGCACACCGTGCTCTACGCAGCAGCCTCCGGCGGAGGCGCCGGCGGTCTCACGCCGATCCTCATGATCGCCCTGCTCTTCGGCGTCATGTACTTCATGATGATCCGGCCGCAGCAGAAGCGCCGCAAGGAGGCCGAGTCCATGCAGGCCACCCTCTCCCCGGGCGACGAGGTGGTCACCATCGGCGGGCTCTACGGCACCGTCACCGGCGTGGACGACGACACGGTGCTGCTCGAGGTGGCGCCCGGCGTGCAGACCCGGTACGCCCGTCCGGCCATCGCCCGGGTGGTCAACCAGGCCGAGCGCGTCGAGTCGGCCGAGCCGGTCACCGAGGACGCAGACGCCGTCAAGGAATGAGTGTCGTACCCGGTCCCGGTCGCGGGGTCGGGGGTGACGGAACAACTGGATAGGTGGGCCGGCCTCCGGGGCCGGCACGGGTCCCCGCCCGACCGGCGCTCCCGGCGTCGGCGGCGGTACGTCGTGCCGACCGTCGCCGGAGCCGGCCCGTGAGAGCACGTCGGCCCGGACCCCCGGGCCCGACCTCGCCGCCGCTGCACAAGCGGCGCGACCGTTACAGGGAGACAGGACAGCCGTGGCACCACCTCAGGGACAGATGCGCCCAGGGCGGCAGCTCGCCGTACTCGGGCTCATCTTCGTCGTCCTCTATTCTTTGGTGTTCTTCTCCGGCGCCCATGGTGGCTGGAAGGACCGGCTGGAGCCCCGGCTCGGCCTGGACCTCATCGGTGGCACCCGGCTCACGCTGGAGGCCACCAACAGCCTCGACGGCAAGCCGCCCACCGCGGCGAACCTGGAGGAGGCCCGGCAGATCATCGAGAGCCGGGTCAACGGCTACGGCGTCGCCGAGGCCGAGGTGGTCACCGAGGGCAACCGGAACATCGTCATCTCCCTGCCCGGTGAGAACCGCGACCTGACCGACGTCGGCAGCGCCGCGGAGCTGCGCTTCCGCAAGGTGCTCAAGGCCGCCGACGGCAGCGGCGCGGTCGCCGCCCCGGCGGCGACGCCCACCCCGGCCCCGTCCGGCAGTGCCGCGCCGAAGCCGTCGGCCACCGCGTCGGCGAAGCCGTCCGGCAGCGCCGCGCCGAAGGTGACCTCCTCGCCGAGCGCCGGTGGCCAGGGCGGCGGCGCCCCGGCGCCGAGCGCCAGCGCCACCCCGTCCGCGTCGGCCTCGCCGAGCGCCCCGGCCGCGTCGCCGAGCGCCAGCACCCCGCCGGTGTCGCAGAGCATCGAGCAGCAGCGGCAGGCCGTGCAGAAGAAGGTCGGCGCGCCCGCCTGGGCCGCCGCGAGCGCTCTCCAGGCTCCGGCCGACCTCGCCGCCGACCCGTCGCTGGCCGAGAAGCTCAAGCCGTTCAGCACGCTCTCCCCGCAGGAGATCGCGGTGCTGACCCCGGAGATGCAGTTCAACGTCCCGACCATCAGCTGCGCCCAGCTGGACAAGCGGCCGGCCGCGTCGATCAAGGACCCGAAGCAGCGGGCGGTCGCCTGCGAGGGCGGCGCGGCGAAGTACCTGCTCGACGTGGCGAAGGTGGAGGGCACCGACGTCAAGGACGCCAACGCGGTGCTCGACCAGACCAGCGCCTGGGTGGTCAGCCTGAACTTCACCGGCGACGGCCAGGGCAAGTGGACCGAGCTGACCCGCGAGGCGTTCCAGAACACCGGTAACGCCTGCGACCAGGCCGCGCTCGGCAACGAGGGCAAGTGCCGGGTGGCCGTGGTGCTGGACAACGCGATCGTCTCGGCGCCCGAGATCCAGGGCGTGCTGACCGGCGACTCGCAGATCAGCGGCAGCTTCGACAGCAAGTCGGCCAACGACCTGGCCAGCCAGCTGCGCTACGGCGCCCTGCCGGTGACCTTCGTGCCGCAGACCCAGCAGAACGTCACCGCGAGCCTCGGCGAAAGCCAGCTGCGGGCCGGTCTGCTCGCCGCCGGCATCGGCCTGCTGCTGGTCATCATCTACTCGTTCTTCTACTACCGGCTGCTCGGCTCGGTCATCTTCCTGAGCCTGGTGCTCTCCGCGCTGCTGGTCTTCGGCGCGCTGGTGGTGCTCGGCCGGCAGATCGGCTTCACCCTCACCCTCGCCGGCATCGCCGGCATGATCGTCTCACTCGGTGTGGCGGCGGACTCCTTCGTCATCTACTTCGAGCGGCTCAAGGACGAGATCCGCGAGGGCCGCAGCCCGCGCAGCGCGGTGCCGCGCGCCTGGATCCGGGCCCGCCGGACGATCATCTCGGCGAACGCGATCACGCTGATGTCGGCCGTGGTGCTCTACATCGTCTCGGTCGGCCAGGTGAAGGGCTTCGCCTTCGCCCTCGGCCTGGCCACGGTGCTGGACCTGGTGGTGGTGTTCCTCTTCCGCCACCCGATCATGACGATGTTCGCCCGTACCCGGGCGTTCCTGTCCCCGCGGGTCAGCGGCCTCGGCCGGGCCCTGCCGGCCCGCTCGGCCGACCAGGCCACCCCCCGCAACCCGCGCGTCAAGGAGGCCTGAGATGGCTAAGACGGGTCTGGCGTCCCGGCTCTACCGGGGCGAGGCCGATCTCAACATCGTCGGCCGCCGCAAGCTGTGGTTCACCGTCGCCGCCGCACTGATCCTGGTCGCGGTGCTCAGCTTCGCCGTACGCGGGTTCAGCCTCGGCATCGAGTTCGCCGGCGGCAACTCGTTCCAGGTGCCGGCCAGCGTCGGCACCCTGGACGAGGCCCGCGAGACGGTCGGCACCGCGCTGGAGGCCAAGGGCGGCGGTGCCGAGGTGGTGACCGCGCAGAAGGTCGGCGGCGCCGGCGGTGACTTCTACGAGATGCGCACCACGCAGCTCAGCCCCGACCAGGCCGCCTCGGTCAAGGGTGAGATCGCCCGCGACTTCGGCATCCAGCCCGGCCAGATCAGCGGCGACCAGGTCTCCGAGGCGTGGGGCAAGCAGGTCACCGAGCGCGCGCTGCTCGGCCTGGTGCTCTTCATCGCGGTGGTGGCGCTCTACCTGATCGTCCGCTTCGAGTGGCGGATGGCGGTCGCCGCGATCGCCTCGCTGTTCATGAACCTGATCCTCACCGCCGGCATCTACTCGCTGGTCGGCTTCGAGGTCACCCCGTCGACGATCATCGGCTTCCTCACCATCCTGGGCTTCGCGCTCTACGACGTGGTGGTCGTCTTCGACAAGGTCCAGGAGAACACCCGGGGCATCACCGCGAACAACAACCAGACGTACGGCGAGGCGGCCAACCTGGCGCTCAACCAGAGCCTGATGCGGTCGCTGAACACCTCCGTGGTGGCCCTGCTCCCGGTCGGCGGTCTGCTCTTCATCGGTGCCGGCCTGCTGGGCGCGGGCACCCTGAAGGACCTGGGTCTGGTGCTCTTCGTCGGTATGGCGGTGGCGTTCCTGACCTCCATCCTGCTGGCCACCCCGCTGCTGGCGGTGCTCAAGAACTCCGACCCGCGGATCCAGGCGCACAACAAGCGGGTGCTGGGCCGCCGGGGCGCCATCGCCCGGGGCGAGCTCACCCCGAAGGGCACCCCGCGGTCGGCCGACGAGGCCGGCGACGAGGGGATCGACGCGGAGTCCGCGGCTCTGGCCGGCGCCGCGCCGAAGGTGGGCGCGCGTCCCGTCGGCAAGCGTCCGACCGGCGCGCGCGGCGGCCGTCCCAGTGGCGGCGGGGGCAACCGGCCGGGTGGCGCCAAGCGGCGCTGACCGAGCCGGGCACCCGGTAAAGATCGAACCGACGGCGTCCGCCATGCTGTGCGAGCAGCGTGACGGACGCCGTCGTCGTACCGAAGGGAAACGGAAACACCGTGACGGAGACCCAGAGCACCGGGGTACGGGGAGACAGCGGTCCCGAGTTCGCCCAGCTGGTGGCCAGCCGGGTGCTGGACGTGCCGGACTTCCCCAAGCCCGGCGTCGTGTTCAAGGACCTGATGCCGCTCTTCGCCGACGGCGACGTGTTCCGCGAGGTGATCGACGGGATCATCGAGTACCACGGGCGTGACTCGTTCGACATCGTGGTCGGCATCGAGGCCCGGGGCTTCGTGATCGCCGCCGCGATCGCGTACGCGACCGGGATCGGCGTGGTGCCGGTGCGCAAGGCGGGCAAGCTGCCGCGCCCGGCGTACTCCGCCTCCTACGCGCTGGAGTACGGCGAGGCGACCCTCGAGGTGCACCAGGACGCCTTCACCGCCGGGCACCGGGTGCTGGTCGTGGACGACGTGCTGGCCACCGGGGGGACCGCCGAGGCGACCCTCGACCTGGTCGAGCGGGCCGGGGGCACCGTGGCCGGCTTCACCGTCCTGCTGGAGCTCGGCTTCCTGGAGGGCCGCCGGAAACTGGCCGGCCGCCCGGTGCATGCCCTGCTGACCGTTTGATCCGGCCCGGTCCGGGCGGGCCCGGCACGGTCCGTCCGGCGGAGCGGCAGGGCACCCACCGTGCGGGTAGCATTGCCCTTTGCTGACCGGGCGGTCCACCGTCCGGGCGGCGCGAGGACCGGCCGGCGCGCGTTGCCGGCCCGGAACAACACCGGCCGGTGGGCCGGTTGAAGAGGACGTCGACCGGACGGTCGGCGCGTCCCCGGCGAGCGGTGAGGAGGCCGGTGTCCCACGATGTCGTCCCTCCGGTGGAGGGCACGGTGCACCCGACAGGCGAGGCCGACGGCTCGGTGACCGACCGGAAGAGCAACCCGCCGGCCGGGCTGGCAGGTGCCGGCGACGGCATCGCCCCTGAGGCGGCCGGCCCGCGCGACGACGCGGCCGTGGCGCCGTTCCCGGCCGACGGTGATCCCTCGCCGAGCGGCGGTTTCGCGCTCTCCAACGCGCCGACCGGCCGCCGGGTGCGGGCCCGTCTGGCCCGGTTCAACGCGCCGTGGCAGAGCTCCCAGGTCAGCGAGGTTCTCGAACCGCTGATCTCCACCCACCGCGACGCCCACCCCAAGGCCGACGCCCGGCTGCTGCAGCGGGCCTTCGACACCGCCGCGCGCTGGCACTCCGGGCAGTACCGCAAGTCCGGCGACCCGTACATCACCCACCCGCTGGCGGTGGCCACCATCCTGGCCAACCTGGGGATGGACACCACCACCCTGGTCGCCGCGCTGCTGCACGACACGATCGAGGACACCGCGTACACCCTCGACCAGATGCGCGCGGATTTCGGCGGCGAGGTCACCCTGCTCGTCGACGGCGTCACCAAGCTCGACAAGGTGAAGCTGGGCGACGCCGCCAAGGCGGAGACGATCCGCAAGATGGTCGTGGCGATGGCCAAGGACCCGCGGGTGCTGGTGATCAAGCTGGCGGACCGGCTGCACAACATGCGGACCCTGACCTTCCTGCCCCGCCCCAAGCAGGAGCAGAAGGCGAAGGAGACGCTGGAGATCCTGGCCCCGCTGGCCCACCGGCTGGGTATGAACACGATCAAGTGGGAGCTGGAGGACCTCGCCTTCGGCACGCTGTTCCCGAAGCGGTTCGAGGAGATCAACCGGCTGATCGGGGAGCACCAGCCGCAGCGCGAGGCGCTGCTGCGCCAGGTGACCCAGAAGGTGTCGACCGACCTGAAGGCCGCCAAGATCAAGGCGGAGACCACCGGCCGGCCGAAGCACCTCTACTCGATCTACCAGAAGATGATCGTGCGGGGTCGCGACTTCAACGACATCTACGACCTGGTCGGGGTGCGGATCCTGGTCGACACGGTGCGGGACTGCTACGCGGCGCTGGGCGTCATCCACGCCAACTGGCAGCCGGTGCCGGGTCGGTTCAAGGACTACATCGCGATGCCCAAGTTCAACATGTACCAGTCGTTGCACACGACGGTCATCGGGCCCACCGGCAAGCCGGTGGAGATGCAGATCCGCACGTACGCCATGCACCGCACCGCCGAGTTCGGCATCGCGGCGCACTGGAAGTACAAGGAGCACAAGGGCACCCAGATCGTCGGCCCGCCGGCGCACATCGACGAGATGACCTGGCTGCGTCAGTTGCTGGACTGGCAGCGGGAGGCGGCCGACCCCAGCGAGTTCCTCGACGCGCTGCGCTTCGACCTGTCCAGCCAGGAGGTGTACGTCTTCACCCCCAAGGGTGACGTCATCCCGCTGCCGACCGGGTCGACGCCGGTGGACTTCGCGTACGCGGTGCACACCGAGGTCGGGCACAAGTGCATCGGCGCGCGGGTCAACGGCAAGCTGGTGCCGTTGGAGTCGACGCTCTCCAACGGCGACGTGATCGAGATCTTCACCTCGAAGTCCGACACGGCCGGCCCGACGCAGGACTGGCTCGGCTTCGTCAAGAGCCCGCGCGCCCGCACCAAGATCCGCCAGTACTTCAACAAGGAGCGGCGCGAGGAGGCGATCGAGGCCGGCAAGGACGCGATCGTCAAGGCGATGCGCAAGCAGGGCATGCCGTTGCAGCGGATGCTCACCTCGGACGCGCTGATGGCGATCGCCCGGGATCTGCACCTGGCCGACGTGGCCTCGCTCTACGCGGCGGTCGGCGACAGCCAGGTCTCCGCGCAGTCGGTGGTGCAGAAGCTGATGGCCGCGTACGGCGGCGAGGAGGGCGCGGCGGAGGACATCGCCGAGACCGCCGTCGCCACCCGGCCGCCGCGCAGCCGGCAGAGCAGCAGCGACCCCGGCGTAGTGGTCCGCGGCGTCAGCGACGTCTGGATCAAGCTGGCCCGCTGCTGCACCCCGGTGCCGCCGGACTCGGTGTTCGGCTTCGTCACCCGCTCCGGCGGGGTCAGCGTGCACCGGGACGACTGCGCCAACGCCGAGGACCTGCGGGCCCAGAGCGAGCGGGTGGTCGAGGTCAGTTGGAAGCTCACCTCCGCCTCGACCTTCCTGGTCGCGATACAGGTCGAGGCGCTGGACCGGCACAAGCTGCTCGCCGACGTCACCCGGGTGCTCTCCGACGAGCGGGTCAACATCCTCTCCGCCACCGTCACCACCACCCGGGACCGGGTGGCGGTGAGCCGGTTCAGCTTCGAGATGGCCGACCCGAAGCACCTGGGCCACCTGCTCGCCGCGGTCCGCAAGGTCGACGGCGTCTTCGACGCCTACCGGGTCACCTCCGGCGCCTGAGGCCACACCCACGCGAAAGCGCCCGCCGGCTCAGCCGGCGGGCGCTTCGTCGTACCCGGGGGGTCAGCCCTGGATGTCGCTCATGGCCAGCTTGGTGATGGTGACCTCCTTCTTGGGGTGGCCACCCCCGGCCTGAGACGCGAAGGCCTTGTCGTCGCCGGCCGCGGCGACCTGCTTGACCAGGTCCATGCCGCCGGTGATGGTCCCCACCACGGTGTAGTTCGGGTCGAGCTGCGAGTCGCCGTAGACGATGAAGAACTGGCTGCCGGTGCTGCCCGGCTGGCCGGAGTTGGCCATCGCGATGACGCCCTCCGGGTACGCGGGGCGCTTGTCGGTCGGCAGGTTCTCCTCGGCGAGGTTGTAGCTGGGGCCGCCGGTGCCGTCGGTCTGCCGCCAGCCCTTGCCGGTGGCGCTCGGGTCGCCGCACTGGAGCACCTTGATGCCCTCGGTGACCAGGCGGTGGCACTTGGTGTTGTCGAAGAAGCCCTTGCTCGCCAGGTGGGTGAAGCTGCCGGCGGTGCAGGGCACCGCGGCCCGGTCGATCTTCGCGGTGATCGGCCCCAGGTTGGTGTCGATCGTCATGGTCTGGGTGCCGGTGTCGTCCTGCTGGGCGGGGGGCAGACCGACGTCCTTGATCTGCTTGGTCCGGCCCTCCTTGGGCACCTCGGTGTACGCGCACTGCGCGAACGCCGCGTCCGGGCCGGCGGCGTCCTGCTTCTTGTCGTCGCCGCCGAGGCTGGTCGCCAGCCAGACCGTGCCGGCGACCACGAGCAGCAGGACCGCACCGGCCCCGACGATCGCCTGCGTCTGCCGGCGCTTGCGGGCCCGGGCCGAGCGCTCGGCCATCTCCCGCTCCAGTCGGGCCCGCGCCGCCGCGCGCTGCCGCTCTCTCGTGGACGTCACGCCTTCACTCCTCGACTTTCGGGCGCGGTCGCTGCCGCGGGGTACGGGTGGTGTCCGGCTCAGCCGGCGCTGGGGCTGGCCGACGGGGCGGCCGAGGCCGGCGCCGGTGCCGTCTGGGGCTCGCCGACGGTGAGCTTCTGGATCACCACGTCGGTCTTCGGCTTGACCTTGGCCCCGGTCCCATTGTCCACGGTCGGCAGGGCGCCGATCTTCTCGATCACGTCCAGCCCGCCGCTGATCCGGCCGATGATCGGGTACGCCGGCTTGGCCGGGTTGAAGTCCTTGAAGAAGACGAGGAACTGGCTGCCGTTGGCGCCCGGCGGGTTCGCGATCATCGCGACCGTGCCCTTCGGGTACGCCGGCGGCTGGCCCGGGGCGGGGCTGGCCGACGGGCTGGCCTCCGGCGCGGCCGGGACGTTCTCGTCGTAGAACGAGTAGCTGGGGCCACCCAGCCCGGTGCCGCTCGGGTCGCCGCAGCGCAGCGCGCCCTCGGCGGTGATCTCGTGGCACTTGGTGTTGTCGTAGAACGAGCTGCCGGACAGGTGGGCGATGCTCGCCGCGGCGCAGGGCGCGCCGGCCAGGTCCAGCTCGGCGGTGACCGGGCCGCCCTGGTTGATGTTGACGGTCATCGTCCGGGTGCCGGTGGTGGGGATGTCCTTCGTCGGCGGGGTGCCGACGTCCTTGAGGTTGGTGTTGGCGCCGGCGTCCTGCGGCGTCCAGAGACAGACGTCCTCGGCGGCCTTCTGCTCCGGGTCGCGGTCGAAGGCGCCGAGCCCCCAGGCCGCGCCGACCACGATCAGCACCAGCACGACCGCGGCACCCACCCCGGCCTGGATCTGCCGGCGACGCCGGGTGGCGGCGGCCCGTCGGGCCAACTGCCGGTCGAGCTTCTCCCGCGCGAGCTTGCGCTGCCGGTCCCTGCTGGAAGCCACCCGTGCTCCCCTTCCTCTACCTGGTCGTCACCGGCGGTCGGGCCGCCCGCGCCCGCCGCGTCCGCAGGTGCGCCACGCCACACGCCCGCCAGAGTGTACGGGTACCCGCTGTGAAAGTGGTGTACGAGGTCCGGGCTGGGTTTATCGGAGTACATCACTGTGCCGCACGGGGTGCGGGGGACGGGTGGGTCCCGGATATCCGGTCGCCGCTACGGCTAGGCTGCCCTCAGGGACGACGACTCGACGGAAGGGGAGCGGACGTGCTCGTGGCCGGCTTTCCCGCGGACGCCTTCGGCACCAACTGCTACGTGGTGGCGACCGCGCCGGGGGAGCAGTGCGTGGTGGTCGACCCCGGCATCGGGGTGCTCGACCGGCTCGACGCCGTGCTCGCCGAACACCGTCTGCACCCGGCCGCGGTGCTGCTCACCCACGGCCACCTGGACCACACGTTCTCCGTGGCGCCGGTCTGCGGCGCGCGCGGCATCCCCGCGTACGTCCACCCGGACGACCGGGAGCTGCTGGCCGACCCGGCCAAGGGGCTCTCCGCGGACCTCACCCAGCTCTTCGGTGGCCGGCTGCCGTACACCGAGCCGGACGACGTGGCCGAGCTGACCGACGGCGCGACCCTGGCGCTGGCCGGGTTGGAGATCGCCGTCGACCACGCCCCGGGCCATACCGGCGGGTCGGTGCTGTTCCGGTTGCCCGGCGCCGGCTCGCCCTGGGAGGCCGAGCAGATCTGCCTCTCCGGTGACGTGCTCTTCGCCGGCTCGATCGGCCGCACCGACCTGCCGGGCGGCAGCATGCCCCGGATGCTGTCCAGCCTGCGGGAGAAGGTCCTCCCGCTGGCCGACGACACGGTCGTCCTGCCCGGCCACGGCCCCGCGACCACCATCGGCCGCGAGCGCGCGACCAACCCGTACCTCGTCGAGGTGGCGGAGTCCGGCGACGCGCGCCCGGCCGCGCCCACCCGCGGCCTGTAGCCGCACCGCGCCCACGATCTCCCCGCGCCGTCTGCGCGGGACGCAAGGAGTACGTCATGAGCAAGCCCACGCCCATCTCCGGCTTCCCGGAGTGGACGCCCGCCCAGCGGATGATCGAGCAGTTCGTCCTCGACCGGATCCGCGCCACCTTCGAGCTGTACGGCTTCGCCCCGCTGGAGACCCGCGCGGTGGAGCCCCTCGATCAGCTGCTGCGCAAGGGGGAGACGTCCAAGGAGGTCTACCTGCTGCGCCGGCTCCAGGCCGACGCCGACGGGCCGGCCGGCGACGACTCGCTCGGCCTGCACTTCGACCTGACCGTGCCGTTCGCCCGGTACGTGCTGGAGAACGCCGGCAAGCTGCAGTTCCCGTTCCGCCGCTACCAGATCCAGAAGGTGTGGCGGGGTGAGCGCCCGCAGGAGGGGCGCTACCGCGAGTTCCTCCAGGCCGACATCGACATCGTCGACCGGGACACCCTGCCGGCGCACTACGAGGCCGAGATGCCGCTGGTGATCGGCGACGCCCTGCGGTCACTGCCGATCCCGCCGGTGCGGATCCAGGTCAACAACCGCAAGATCTGTGAGGGCTTCTACCGGGGGGTCGGGATCGACGACCCGGCGGCGGCGCTGCGCGCGGTGGACAAGCTCGACAAGATCGGTCCGGCGAAGGTGGCCGAGCTGCTGGCCGAGACGGCCGGGGCGAGCGAGGCGCAGGCCAAGGCGGCCCTGGCGTTGGCCGAGATCTCCGCGGCGGACGCCTCCTTCGCCGACGCCGTACGCGCCCTCGGGGTCGACGACCCGCTGCTCGACGAGGGCATCGCCGAGCTGGTCGCCGTGATGGACACCGCGGTCGCGCACTCGCCGGGGCTCTGCGTGGCCGACCTGCGGATCGCCCGCGGCCTGGACTACTACACCGGCACCGTCTACGAGACGTCTCTGGCGGGCTACGAGCGGTTCGGCTCGATCTGCTCCGGTGGCCGGTACGACAACCTGGCCAGCTCCGGCAACGTCCGCTTCCCTGGGGTGGGCATCTCGATCGGGGTGACCCGGCTGCTCGGTGTGCTCTTCGGCGCCGACGCGCTGTCGGTCTCCCGCAGCGTGCCGACCTGCGTGTTGGTCGCGGTGACCACCGAGGACGAGCGTCCGGCGAGCAACCGGGTGGCCGAGGCGCTGCGCTCCCGGGGCGTCCCCACCGAGGTCTCGCCGAACGCGGCGAAGTTCGGCAAGCAGATCCGGTACGCCGAGCGGCGCGGCATCCCGTACGTGTGGTTCCCGGGCGCCGACGGCGACGAGGTGAAGGACATCCGCTCGGGCGAGCAGGTCGCCGCCGCGGCGGGGGAGTGGACGCCGCCCCGGGAGGACCTGAAGCCGCTGGTCGGCTGAGGCTCATTACTGGCGCGTACGCGCGATCGGACCTACGGTAGCGTAAGTTACGCCACCGTAGGGAGATCGTCGTGACCGTACTCAGCCAGACCGCCCTGCTCCTGGAACTCGAGCCCGTCGTGGAGAAGAACCTCGACCGCCACCTGTCGATGGCGAAGGAGTGGTTCCCGCACGAGTACGTGCCGTGGAGCGAGGGGCGGACCTTCGACGGGCCGCTCGGCGGCGAGGCGTGGTCGGCGACCGACTCGGCCATCCCGGACGTGGCCCGGACCGCGTTGATCGTCAACCTGCTCACCGAGGACAACCTGCCCTCGTACCACCACGAGATCGCGACGCTCTTCGGTCGGGACGGGGCGTGGGGGACCTGGGTGCACCGGTGGACGGCGGAGGAGGGGCGGCACGGCACCGCCATCCGCGACTATCTGACGGTGACCCGGGCGGTGGATCCGGTGGCGCTGGAGCGGGCCCGGATGACCCACATGTCGGCCGGCTACCACAACGTGCACGGCGACGAGGTGCTGCACTCGCTGGCGTACGTGTCGTTCCAGGAACTGGCGACCCGGATCTCGCACCGCAACACCGGGCGGGCCACCGGCGACCCGGCCTGCGAGGCGCTGCTGGCCCGGGTGGCCGCCGACGAGAACCTGCACATGGTCTTCTACCGCAACCTGCTCGGCGCGGCCTTCGAGCTGGCCCCGAGCCAGGCCATGCGGGCGGTCGCCGACGTGCTGGCCGACTTCCAGATGCCCGGCGTCGGCATCGACGGCTTCGCCCGCAAGTCGGTGGCGATCGCGCTGGCCGGCATCTACGACCTGCGCCAGCACCGGGACGAGGTGGTCGTCCCGGTGCTGCGCCAGTGGGACGTCCTCACGGTGACCGGCCTGGACGCCGACGGCGAGGCCGCCCGCGACCAGATCGCCGCCCACCTGGACACCCTCGACCAGCAGGCCGGCCGCTTCGAGGAGAAGCGCGCCGCCCGCGCCGCCCGCCTCGCCACCCGCCTCTGACTGCCCCCGCCCCGAATGGCCGCTCTTTCCCGGAAAGAGCGGCCATTCGGCGTGCCATGGCGACTCTTTCCAGGAAAGAGCCCCGGGGTCAGGGGGTGGTGGGGGTGCTCAGGGGGAAGAGGAGGCAGGTGGAGGTGGCGTGGGCGATCAGGCGTCCGTTGGCGTCCGTCAGTTTCGCCTCGGCCAGGGCGGTGCGGCGGCCGCGTTGGAGGACGGTGCCCTCGCAGCGGAGGATGCCGCTGGCGACGGTGACCGGGCGGAGGAACTTCACGTTCAGGTCCAGCGAGGTGTAGCCGACGCCGGCCGGCAGCGTGGTGTGCACGGAGCACGCGGCGGCGGTGTCCAGCAGGGTGGAGATGACGCCGCCGTGCACCGTGCCGAGCGGGTTGTAGTGGAACTCCTGCGGTACCAGCTCCACCACGACCCGGCCCTCCTCGGCCTCCATCCGGGCCATGTCGATCAGGTGCATGATCGGTGGAGCGGCCAGCTCGCCGGCGATCATCGCGCGCATCAGCTCGAGGCCGCTGCGCCGGCCGACGTGGGCGGCCCCGGCCACCGGGTCGGACCAGGAGAAGGTACGGCTGCGCGCCGGATCCTGCGTCTGAGTCATGGACTCAGCGTGGCAGCGCGTTGCTGAGTCTGTCAATCAGATCTAGCCTGGTGGCCATGAGACCCGCGGCACTGGACTGGTCGGTGGAGAACTGCACCATCGCCCGGGCGATGGCGATCCTCGGCGAGCGCTGGACCCTGGTGGTGCTCCGCGAGGTGTTCAACGGCATCCGCCGCTTCGACGACATGCGGGTCCGCACCGGCATCCCGCGTCAGGTGCTCACCGACCGGCTCGCCACCCTGGTGGAGCATGGAGTGCTGCGCCGCGAGCCGTACCGGGAGCCGGGCAGTCGGCTGCGCCACGAGTACCGGCTCACCGACAAGGGGCTCGACCTCTGGCCGGTGCTGGTGGCGGTGCTGGGCTGGGGCGACCACTACCTGGCCGACCCGGACGGCTCCCCGCTCAGCGTCACCCACCGCGACTGCGGCGCCGAGGTCCGCGTCGCACTGCGCTGCGCCGAGGGGCACGAGTTGGCCGATCCCCGCGAGGTGGTGCCCCGCCCGGGCCCGGGGGCGCGCCGCCGGGTCGACTGACAGCGAGGAGGTACGAGAGAGTCCTACCTGGCTGCCGTGCACGCGTCAGGTTGAGCGTCCGCGAACCGGCGCGCGGACGGCGACCGCCCGCGCACCGGCCGGGTGTCACCAGCCGAAGCCGCTGGCGTACGAGAAGCTGGCCAGCACCGCCTGGCCGCTGGTGTTCGGGTGGAAGTAGTCCCAGGTGGAGACCTGGCTCAGCACGAACGGGTAGCCGAACACGGCGTTGTCGTCGAAGTCGCAGTTCGCGCCGTAGGCCGTGCAGGCCTGGGCGAGCTGGGTGTTGTAGTCGATCACGCGCTGCCGGACCCGGGCCCGCCGGTCGACGTCCGCCTGGGCCGTGGAGGTGGCGTTGGCCAGCATCGACTGGCAGATGCCGAAGGTCGACCAGGCGCTGAGCGCGCTGAAGTTGCTCCGGCCGATGTACCAGAGCCGGTAGATGTCCGGCACGCTGATCACCGCGACCCGGGCGTTGGGCAGGCCCGCCTTGATCCGGTTGAGCGCGCTGTCGATGTTGGCCCGGTAGGTGGCCACCGACGTCATGGTGGATTCCGAGCTGGTGCAGGCGTCGTTGGCGCCGATCAGCATGGTGACGTACTCGACGCCCTGGCTGACCGCGGTGCCGGCCTGGCCGTACATGTCCGCGGACTTGGCGCCGCTGCGGGCGTCGTTGTAGTTGCGGCCCTGGATGGTCGGGTTGACCGCGCGGATGCGCAGGTAGTGGCTGTTGACGCTGCCGTAGTCGCCGGTGCTGAACGAGCGCGACGTGCAGTCGACGTACCAGCCGCAGGCGTTGAAGCCGCGGGTGATGGAGTCGCCCATGCTGGCCATCGAGTTGGGCGGTGGGCTGGTGGCGGCGGTGGACGGGCTGGCGGCGAGCAGGACGAGGGCGGTGGCGCTGGCGAGGGTGGACAGTGCGCGTCGGATGAGGGTCATGGTGGCCTCCGGATCACGGGCGCCGGCGTGCTGCGGTGGCCAGATCGTATAGACCACTCTCTGTGTCCACAATGTTGCTTCACGGTTACATGGGGCGGTGGGGTGAATTCGGGCAAAGTTGGGTCTTGCCTATGAACTTAAATATGTGAATACTTCAGCTCACTCGGCCGGTTTCCCCAGGTCGGCCGGGTGGTCCTGGGGCGCGTCACCCCCGGCGCGGCCCGTCACCCTCTTCTGGAGGTTGTTACATGCGACCCACGAGGTCATCGCTCCGCCGCGCCGCCGCCGTCGCCCTGGCCGGCACCCTGGTCACCGGCGCGCTGCTCGGCGCACCCGCGCAGGCGGCACCCGCCTCGCCCGCCTCGCCCGACACCGCCGCCACCCTCGCCCAGCGCCTCGGCGACCGCGCCGCCGGCACGTACGCCGACGCCAGCGGCAAGATGGTCGTCGCCGTCACCGACGCCATCGCCGCCCGCCAGGTCCGCGCCGCCGGCGCCACCCCGAAGCTCGTCACCCGGGGCGCCGCCCAGCTCAAGTCCGCCACCGCCGAGCTGGAACGCTCCGCGAAGATCCCCGGCACCGCGTGGTGGACCGACGCCGCCACCAACCAGGTCGTCGTCTCCGTCGACAGCACCGTCACCGGCGCGAAGCTGGAGCAGGTCAAGGCCGCCGCCGCGCGGACCAACGGCACCGTCCGGGTCGAGAGCGAGCCGGGCGTGCTCAGCAAGCGCCTCTCCGGCGGCCAGGCCATCTACACCGGTGGCTACCGCTGCTCGCTCGGCTTCAACGTCCGAAGCGGCAGCACGTACTACTTCCTCACCGCCGGGCACTGCACCAACCTCGGCTCCACCTGGTACTCGAACTCCAGCCAGACCACCGTGCTGGGCAGCCGGGCGGGCACCAGCTTCCCGGGCAACGACTACGGCATCGTGCGCTACACCAACGGCAGCACGCCGCCCGGCAACGTCTACCTCTACAACGGCAGCTACCAGGACATCACCACCGCCGGCAACGCGTACGTCGGCCAGGCCGTCAAGCGCAGCGGCAGCACCACCGGCCTGCGCAGCGGCAGCGTCTCGGCCACCGGCGCCACGGTGAACTACGCCGAGGGTTCCGTCTACGGCCTGATCAGGACCAACGTCTGCGCCGAGGGTGGCGACAGCGGCGGCTCGCTCTTCGCCGGCAGCACCGCCCTGGGCCTCACCTCCGGTGGCAGCGGCAACTGCTCCTCCGGCGGCACGACCTACTTCCAGCCGGTCACCGAGCCGCTGGGCGTCTACGGCGTCAGCGTCTACTGATCGACCTCCCGCGAGCGGGCCGCCGGTGCACCGGCGGCCCGCTCCCGTGCGCCCCCACCACCAGCAGCGGGGCGAGTGCCTCCGCGCCGGCGGCCACCCGCTCGGCCAGCCCGATCCGGGCGCCGCCGCCGGACAGCTCCACCACGAACCAGCCGACCAGGGCCAGCAGCAGCGCGGCGAGGGCCGCACCACGGACGGCGGTCAGCCGGGCGCCGGGCGCACTCCGGGCGGCGCCGGACGCGCGGTGGCCGGGTGCGGCGAGCGCCGGCCAGAGGGCCAGCGCGCCGAAGGCGACCGCGGCGGCGAGCCCGTGCGCAGTGGACGAACCCCGCTGCGTCGGCAGCGGGAAGGCCGCCACGGCCAGGGTGGCGACCCCACCCAGGGCGAGCAGCAGCCGGCCGGCGCGGCGCAGCGGCCGCAGCCCGGCCGCCGTCACGCAGTGGCACAGCCCGAGACCGGCCAGGGCGATCGTCATGATCCAGCGGTCCGTCGCGTCGGCCGCCGCGAGCGCGCTGATCGTCCCGCCCACCTGGTCGAAGCCGCCCGGCTGGCGGGTCGCCGCCCAGCTCCAGCCGCCGATCAGCAGCACCGGGGCGGCGGCGGAGGAGAGCAGGGCCCAGCGGGGTACGACGCGCACCCGGCACACCGTACGCGCCGGCGGCGCCCCGACGGCCGGCCGGCAACCACGCCCGGTGACATCGCCGGACGGGACGGCCTGACAGAATGCGGAGGGCAGAGGTGTACCGCAGATGAGGAGACGCAAGTCGTGATCCGTACCCATGACGCCGGCAGCCTGCGCGCGACGGACGCCGGCACCACGGTGACGCTCGCCGGGTGGGTGGCCCGCCGGCGCGACCACGGCGGTGTCATCTTCGTCGACCTGCGCGACGGCTCCGGCGTGGTCCAGGTGGTCTTCCGCGAGGAGGACGCGCACGCGCTGCGCAACGAGTTCTGCGTCAAGGTCACCGGTGAGGTGACCCGCCGCCCGGAGGGCAACGAGAACCCCGACCTGCCGACCGGCGAGATCGAGGTGACCGCCACCGCGCTGGAGGTGCTCTCCGAGGCGGCGCCGCTGCCGCTGCCGGTCGACGACCAGATCGAGGCCGGCGACGACATCCGGCTCAAGTACCGCTACCTCGACCTGCGCCGCAGCGGCCCGGCCAACGCGCTGCGGCTGCGCTCGCGCGCCAACCAGCTCGCCCGGGGTGTGCTGCACGAGCGCGACTTCCTGGAGATCGAGACCCCGACGCTGACCCGGTCCACCCCGGAGGGCGCCCGCGACTTCCTGGTCCCGGTCCGGCTCCAGCCGGGCAGCTGGTACGCGCTGCCGCAGTCTCCGCAGCTGTTCAAGCAGCTGCTGATGGTCGGCGGCATGGAGCGGTACTACCAGATCGCCCGCTGCTACCGGGACGAGGACTTCCGCGCCGACCGGCAGCCGGAGTTCACCCAGCTCGACATCGAGATGTCCTTCGTCACCGAGGACGACGTGATCGACCTCGGTGAGGCGATCGTCTCGGCGCTCTGGAAGGACCTGGCCGGGCACGAGATCTCCCGGCCGATCCCGCGGATCACCTGGCACGACGCGATGTCCCGGTACGGCTCCGACAAGCCGGACCTGCGCTACGGCGTCGAGCTGACCGAGCTGACCGACTACCTGCGCGGCACCGAGTTCCGGGTCTTCGCCGGCGCGATCGACGCGGGCGGCTACGTCGGCGCGGTGGTCATGCCGGGCGGCGCGTCGCAGACCCGCAAGGAGCTGGACGGCTGGCAGGACTGGGCCAAGGCGCGTGGCGCCCGCGGCCTGGCGTACGTGGTGCTCGACGCGGAGACCGGCGAGGCGCGCGGCCCGGTGGCGAAGAACCTCTCCGCCGCGCACCTGGGCGGCCTGGCCGACGCGGTCGGCGCGAAGCCGGGCGACGCGGTCTTCTTCGCCGCCAGCGCCAACACCCGGGAGGCGCAGGAGCTGCTCGGCGCGGCCCGGATCGAGATCGCCAAGCGGACCAAGCTGATCGACGAGTCCGCCTGGGCGTTCTGCTGGGTGGTCGACGCGCCGATGTTCGAGCGCACGGACGAGGGCGGCTGGACGGCCGTGCACCACCCGTTCACCTCGCCGAACGCGGAGTGGGTCGACCGCTTCGAGGAGGCCCCGGACCGGGCGCTGGCCTACGCGTACGACATCGTCTGCAACGGCAACGAGATCGGCGGCGGTTCCATCCGTATCCACCGGGGCGACGTGCAGCAGCGGGTCTTCGACCTGCTCGGCATCACCCCGGACGAGGCGCAGGACAAGTTCGGCTTCCTGCTGGAGGCGTTCAAGTACGGCGCCCCGCCGCACGGCGGCATCGCCCTCGGCTGGGACCGGGTCTGCATGCTGCTCGCCGGCGCCGACTCGATCCGCGAGGTCATCGCCTTCCCGAAGACCCGCGGCGGCTTCGACCCGCTGACCGGCGCGCCCACGCCGATCACCGCCCAGCAGCGCACCGAGGCCGGCATCGACGCCAAGCCCAAGGCCCCGACCGGCCCGCACGCCGGCACCGCCGGCCCGGCCGCCCCGGTGGCCGACCCGGTCTGACGCGTCGTTTTTCCAATCAGGAGGTCTGCGTCATGATGACGCGGACCTCCTGATCGTTTGCGGGAAAGTGGGGACGGGCGATGACGCTGCTGGTGGTCGGGGTCGGTGGGTTCCTGGGCGGGGAGATCTGCCGGCGCGCGGTGGCCGCCGGCCGGACGGTGGTGGGGACCTGGCACACCACGCCCGTCAACCTGTCGGGCGTGGCGCTGCGGCGACTGGACGTGACCGACCGCGAGGCGGTGCGCCGGCTGGTCGCGGCGGTGCGGCCGGACGCGGTGGTGGGCACGCCGTACCGCAACGACGACTGGGCGGTCACCGCCGACGGGGCGGCGCACATCGCGTACGCGGCCGCCGAGGCGGGAGCCCGGCTGGTGCACCTTTCCAGCGACGCGTTGCACGCCGGCCGTCCCGCGCCGTACGGCGACGATGAGGCGCCCAGCCCGATCCACTTCTACGGGGCCGCGAAGGCGGCGGCGGAGACCGCGGTCCGGGCGATCGACCCGTCGGCCGTGCTGGTGCGCACCTCGCTGATCGTGGGGGAGGGGAGCAAGCAGATCCAGTTGTGCCGCGACGCGCTCGCCGGCCGGGGCGCCCTGTTCACCGACGAGATCCGCTGCCCGGTCGACGTCGCCGACCTCGCCGAGGCGGTGCTGGAGCTGGTGGCCTCGGCGTACGCGGGCCCGCTCAACGTCGCCGGACCGGACGAGGTGAGCCGGGCCGACCTCGGCCTGCTGGTGGCCCGCCGGTACGGCCTCGACCCTGCCGGGTTGAAGACCACCACCGGGGCGGCGTTGGGGTTGGTCCGCCCCACCGAGGTCCGTCTCGACTCCACGCGCGCCGCCGATCTGCTGCGGACCCGGCTGCGCGGCGTGACCGAACTGCTCGCCGCCTGACCGCTTCCGTTCTCCCCGACACGGCTCGCCCTCACCCGCTCCGCGCGACGCATCCGTCGCTGGGCGCGGCTCCCGACCCGGCGCTGCTGCTGAGTCGGCCCGGCGGGGCGTCACGCACGGTGATGCCTACCTAGCCCACATATCGCTCTCGCGGAGAAGTGGCCGCCTGCGTCGACACGCGCGACATGTGCCCGCGCGGGCGAGCGGGTAACGGGCCGCACGACGCCACGTCATCGCTCGGCGCGGGCCCCGCGAGGTCGGTGTGCACACTTCCTATGCACAGCCCTTGTGCATAGGAAGTGTGCACAGATATTCTGCACTCATGGGAAACGAGGAAAGGGCCGCGCCGCCGCGGGAGGTCCGGCTGAGCCACCGACAGGTTCGGGTGCTGGCCCATCCGCTGCGGATGCGTCTGCTCGGGGCGCTGCGCGTCAACGGGCCAGCCACCGCGACGTCACTGGCCGAGCTGCTCGATACCAACACCGGCGCGACCAGCTACCACCTGCGTCAGCTCGCCGACGTCGGGCTGGTCGCCGAGGATCCCGACCGGGGCAGCGGACGGCAGCGCTGGTGGCAGGCCGTGCACGACGTCACCAGCTGGGAACCGACGGACTTCGACGACGACCCGGATGCCCGGGCGGCGATCCAGTGGATCCACGGCGACCAGGTCCGCCTGCTGGTGGAACGGGCTGAGCGCTGGTTGGCCGTCGAGCACGAGTGGTCGCCGGCCTGGCGGGACGCGTTCGGCATGGGCGACGTCCTGCTGACCATCCCGCCGGACCGCATGGTGGCGCTCAAGGCCGAGCTGTGGCAGGTCCTGGAGCGGTACCACGCGGAGGCGGACCCGGCCGAGCCCGGCGCCGAGCCGGTGCAGATCTTCGTCGCCGGCTACCCGATGCGGGAGGGAAAATCGTGACCGCGCTCTCCGTACGCCAGGTCCGGTTCCGCTACCTCGCCCTCTACGGCCTGCGCTGGCTGCCGACCGGCCTGTTGATCCCGGTGATGATCCTGCTGATGCAGGAGCGCGGCCTGTCGCTGTCCCAGATCGGCCTGGTCGCCACCGCGCAGGGGTTGGTGGTGCTCGCGCTGGAGTTGCCCACCGGCGGCCTCGCCGACGCCCTGGGCCGCAAGCCGGTGCTCGCCACCGCCTGGACGCTGAACCTGGTCGCGCTCACGGTGTTCGCGACGGCGAACTCCTTCGCGCTGTTCTTCCTGGTCTGGGCGTTGCAGGGCGTCTACCGGGCGCTGGACAGCGGTCCGCTGGAGTCCTGGTACGTCGACGCCACCCTCGCCGCCGACCCGACCGCCGGGTACGAGCGCGGCCTCGGCTTCGCCGGCACGGTGGCCGGTGTCGCCATCGCCGGCGGTGCCCTGCTCAGCGGCGGCCTGGTCGCCCTCGGCCCGGTCGGCCCGGTCAGCGCCCTGACCGTGCCGGTGCTGGTCGCCATCGGTCTCCAAGCGGTGGCCCTGGTCGTGCTGCTGGCGCTGCTGGTGGAGACCCGACCGGCCCGGGGAGCCGGCGCGCTGCGCGCCTCGGTCGCCGAGGCGCCCCGGATGGTGGGCCAGGCCTTCGGCCTGCTGCGCCGCTCCCGGGTGCTGCTCGCCCTGGTCGCCGTCGAGCTGTTCTGGGGCTTCGGCATGGTCACTTTCGAGTCGCTGCTCCCGGTCCGCCTCGCCGAGGTGACCGGTGACGCCGAACGGGCGGCGGCGCTGCTCGGGCCGGCCAGCTCGGCGGCCTGGCTCGCCTCGGCGGCGGGCGCGGCGCTGACCCCGCTGCTGCTGCGCTGGCTGGGCGCCGCGCCGAGCGCCGCGCTGCTGCGGATCGTCCAGGGCGCGACCGTGGTCGGCATGGGGCTCTTCGCCGGCCCGGTCGGGGTGCTCGTCGCGTACCTGGCCTGCTACACCGTGCACGGCGCGTCCAACCCGCTGCACATGGGCCTGCTGCACCGCCAGGTCGACGGGCCGTACCGGACCAGCGTCATCTCGCTGAACTCGATGATGGGGCAGCCGGGCTTCGCGCTCGGCGCGGTACTGCTCACCGCGATCGCCGACACCAGCAGCGTCACCACGGCGATGCTGATCGGCGCAGTGGTGCTCGCCGTCGCCGCACCGCTCTACCTGCCCGCGTGGCGCGCGGGGCGGACCACGGCCCAGGACGAGGCCGCGGCGCCGCCCGCCGGGCCACCCGGCGTTCCCGACGGGGCGGACCGTCCCGCCGTGCCGGTCGCGGCGCCGTCCGGGGCGCCGACACGGTGACCGGACATCGGGAACCGTCAGCCGAGCTGGACCGAGCTGCGCGGCTCGGTGCCGGTGTAGCCGAGCCGACGGTAGAGCCGGATCGCCCCGACGTTGTCGGTATAGACGCCGAGCGCGACGTGGTCGTACCGCGCGGCCAGGGCGCGGGTCATCCCGGCGGTCAACGCCGCCCCGAGCCCCCGGCCCCGCCGGTCGGTCGCCACCGTCAATCCCGCCAGGAAGCCGATGTGACCCCGGCTGCGGTCCGCCCCGCAGGCCACCAGCCGGTCCCCGTCGCGGATGCCGTACCAGTCGACGATGTGCGGGTCGCCCGGGCGGGAGGTGGTGGTCGGGAAGGAACCCTCGATCAGCGTGACCAGGGCCGGGTGGTCGGCCTCGGTGAGGCGGACCACCCGCTCCTCCTCCGGCTGCGGCGGCGGGGGAGCGGCGGTCCAGAGGAAGTCCCACTCGTTCAGCCGGGCCACCGTCAACCGGCTGGTCACCTCGGCCCGGTCCGCCCGGGGCACATTCAGCCACTGGCCCGAGCGCAGCGTCCCGTCGGCCACCAGGCCGGCGAAGACGTCCAGCGCCGGTCCGGGCGCGCCGATCGCGCCACCGGCCGGCCCCTGCTCCGGCGGCAGCAGCCAGCCCACCGTCCCGTCCCGTCGCCAGCCGCGCGCCCCGTGGGCGCGCCAGAGCGCGTGCCGGGCGTACGGGTGGTGCCCGGTGGCGGCCAGGAGGGCGTCCCGACCCGTCAGGAGCTGGTCGGCAGTGATCATTCCGGCAGCCTACGAGAGGAAGTCTGATGACCGAGATCCGCTCCGTACGTCCGGTCGAACTGACCGGTTCCGGGTGCACCCTGCGGGAGTGGCGCGACGACGACGTCCCGGCCCTGCACGCGCTGACCAGCGATCCCCGCCTCGCCCAGTGGGTGCTCGACGAGGCGCCGCCCTCCCTCGACGACATCCGCGCGGCCGTTCCGGCGTGGCGACGGGAGGCGCAGGACGCGCCGCGGTCGCAGTACCGGCTGGCCGTCGTCGCGGGCAACCGGCTGGTGGGCGCGGGGACGCTGAGCGTGGAGAGCCCGGTCCACCGCCGGGGCGAGATCGGCTACGTGCTCCATCCCGACCACTGGGGGCGCGGCCTGGGCACCGAGATCGCCCGTCTGCTGGTGGGCCTGGGCTTCGAGCAGGTGGGCCTGCACCGGATCGAGGCCACCACCCGCCCGGACCACACCGCCTCCCGCCGGGTGCTGGAGAAGGCCGGTCTGCGGCCGGAGGGGGTGAGCCGTGAGCACCTGTTCGTCCGTGGCGGCTGGTGGGACTCGGTGCGGTACGCGGCGCTCGCGACGGACCGGTGAGCCACCCGGCCCCCTCCACGGTGGAGATTGACGAACAGACCGATTGGGTACATCAGGCGTCGACCCACTGGTAACCCCCACCGGAGGAACGCAAATGCTCGCCATTCTCGCGGCCATCGTGTTCGGCTTCGCCCTGCTGATCGACTTCCTGAACACGAACTTCGGCGCCCCCGACCTGTTCAACACCCACACCCTGATGCTGATCGGCTTCCTGCTGCTCTCCCTCTACCTCGCCGGGGTCGGCTCGGGCCCGCGCGGTGGTGGCGGTGGTGGCGGCGGCCGCTGGTACCGGGGTCGTCGTCCGGGTCGTGGCTGACCGGAACGGATCACAGCCGGTCGGGTCCACGGCGCGATTCCAGCGTCATGGGCCCGGCCCGGTACTGTCTTCGTGATGGAGTCCGACGCCCTTTTCACCCTCGGGGAACCTGCCGGCGCGCCCCGCGCTGCCGTGGGTTCACCAGGCGTGGACGGCTTCACGGCCGTCGCGGCGGATTCGCCCCTGCCCGTCCGGATGCGTCCGGCCAGCATCGATGAGCTCGTCGGTCAGGGACACCTGCTCGCCCCCGGCGCCCCGCTGCGCCAGCTGGTCGGCGGTGGGGCCCCCATGTCGGTCATCCTCTGGGGCCCGCCGGGCAGCGGCAAGACCACCATCGCCCATCTCGTGGCCCGGGCCACCGACCGTCGCTTCGTCGCCATGTCGGCGCTCTCCGCCGGGGTCAAGGACGTCCGCGCCGTGATCGACACCGCCCGCCGGGAACGCCGCTCCGGCGGCCCGCAGACCGTGCTCTTCATCGACGAGGTGCACCGGTTCAGCAAGACCCAGCAGGACTCCCTGCTCGCCGCCGTCGAGGACCGCACTGTCACGCTGCTGGCGGCGACGACCGAGAACCCGTACTTCTCGGTGATCTCCCCGCTGCTGTCCCGGTGCGTCCTGCTCACCCTGCAACCGCTGGACGAGGCGGCCGTCCGGGGCCTGCTGCGCCGCGCGGTCGCCGACGAGCGGGGTCTGGGCGGCGCGCTCACCCTCGCCCCGGACGCCGAGGACCACCTGGTCCGCCTCGCCGGCGGTGACGTCCGCAAGGCGCTGACCGCCCTGGAGGCCGCTGCGGCCTCCGCCACGGCGCTCGGCGCCGACCGGATCGACCTCGCCACCACCGAGCAGGCGGTCGACGTCGCCGCCGTCCGCTACGACCGTGACGGCGACGCGCACTACGACGTGACCAGCGCCTTCATCAAGAGCATGCGCGGCTCGGACGTCGACGCCGCGCTGCACTGGCTGGCCCGGATGCTGGTGGCCGGCGAGGACGCCCGGTTCATCGCCCGCCGGCTGGTCATCTTCGCCAGCGAGGACGTCGGGATGGCCGACCCAACGGCGCTCGGCGTGGCCACCGCGGCCGCGCACGCCGTGGAGTACGTCGGCCTGCCCGAGGCCCAGCTCAACCTGGCCCAGGCGGTCATCCACCTGGCCACCGCGCCGAAGTCCAACTCGGCGACCACCGCCATCGGCGCGGCGATCGCCGACGTCCGGGCCGGGCGCGGTGGGTCGGTGCCGAGGGGCCTGCGCGACGCGCACTACGCCGGCGCCCGGGGTCTGGGCCACGGCACGGGCTACCGCTACCCGCACGACGACCAGCGCGGAGTGGTCACCCAGCAGTACGTTCCCGACGATCTCGTCGGGACCGACTACTACCGGCCCAGCGGGCACGGGGCCGAGCGGTCGGTGGCCGCCCGGCTGCCGCTGCTGCGCCGGATCGTCCGGGGGCTGTCCGCCCCGGCGTCGCGTGTCGACGCGCCGGTGCCGGCGGTGAGCGGCCGTCGCCCGACGGGCACGGGGCACGCCGACGGGGCGGATGAGGGCGGCATCGACGCCGTCGGAGAGGGTCAGCTGTGACATCGCGTGGTGGGGAGCGACCGCAGGAGGGTCCCGACGAACGGCGCGACCCCCGCGCCAAGGGGCGCCGCTGGGGCCGGGGGCGCGGGGAGGAAACGCCGCCGGAGCCGGCCGGCGAGGAGTTCGGCTGGATCGACGACCTCCGTACCGCCAAGCAGCAGCGCACCGAACTGGGCCCGGACGGTGCTCCCGCCGGCCCGGCGCCCGGTGGTCGGGGCCCGGCCGTCCCGCCCGGTGGTCCCCGGCCCGGCCCGGCCGACGGTCCCCGGCCGGGTCGTCCCGACGGGCCTCCGCCGGCCCGTGGCGCCGCCCCCGGTCAGGCCACCCCACCGGTCCGCGGGGGTTGGCCCGCCGCTCCCGAGCAGCGCCCCCGCCCGGGCGAGGGACCCTGGCCCGGTCCGGCGGCAGCCGGTCGACCGGGGCGCGGGGGACCGGACCGCCCGCAGCCCGAACCGTCCCGCCCCGACGGTCCCGGGCAGGCGCCGCCGGCCCGGCCCACCTCGGGCGCGGCCGCACCGGGCGCCGGCCCGACCCCCGCCCGCCGCGGCGCCCCCCAGGGTGCCCGCCCGCCGGCCGACCGCACCGACGCCGACCGGCGCGGTGGGCCGGCCGGCCCGGCCCCGGCCGCGCGCCCGGCCGGTGGCGTGCCGGCGCAGGGCGGCTTTCCGCCGGGCCCGCGCCCGTCCACCGGTGCCGGCGCGGCCGGCTTCCCGGATCCCGGACGACGTGACCCTTCGCAGGGTCGGACGGCGCAGGACGGGTTCCCCTCCGACCTCGGGCGACGTCCACCCGCCCAGGGTGACGTCCCGCCGGGGCAGCGTCCGCCGGCCCGGGGCGCCGCCGCCCGCCGGGGCGCCTTCCCGCCGGATCCCGGCCAGCCCACACCGGTCAGCGGCGCGCCGCTGCCGGGCCCGTCGACGCCGGTGAGCGGCGTCCCCCGCCCCGAGCCCGGGGCCGCCGACCCGCGGACCGCTCGCGGGCGTCGCGCCGCCGCCGCTCCGGACACCGCAGAGGCGCCGGGCGACCGACGTCCGGGCGGCCCCGCCGCACCGGAACGCCGCACCGGCCGCCGCCGCGCGGCCGAGCCGGACGAGGCCGCGGCGCCGCTGACGGGCAACGGCCCGCCCGTGCCGGGCCTCGGCCCGGCGGCGAACACCCCCGCCGCGGGGACCGGAGCGGTCCCGGTGATCGGGCCGACCGGCACCGGCCGGCGTCGCCCGCAGCCCGGCCCGGACGCCGAGGAGCCGACCGGTCGTCGGGCTGCCCGGCCCGGCCCGGACGCCGAGGAGCCGACCGGTCGTCGGGCTGCCCGGCCTGGACCGGACGCCGAGGAGCCGACCGGTCGTCGGGCTGCCCGGCCTGGACCGGACGCCGAGGAGCCGACCGGTCGTCGGGCTGTCCGGCCCGGCCCGGACACCGAGGAGCCGACCGGTCGTCGGGCCGTCCGGCCCGGACCGGGTGGTGCGCCCCGCGGTGACCGGCCGGAACGACCGGCGGACTGGCTGCGGCAGGCCGGGCGTACCTCGCACACCGACCCCGGCCTGCCGGTGGTCGAGCGCGCGTCCGGCTCCGCCGCGCCCCCGGCTGCGAAGGGGGTGGGCCGCCGTACCGCCTCGACCGCGGGTGCCGCCGCTCCCGCCGGACGCGCCCGCCCCGGTGGGGAGGCGCCCCGTCCGGGTGCGGAAGCGGCCCCGCCCCGCCCCGGCCAGTCCGGTCCCGCGCGGGGCGCCGCCCGGCCCGGTCAGCCCGCCACGTCCGGACCGTCCGGTCCGGCGCGGGGAGCGGCCGGCGACGGCTCCCAGCCTGTCCGTGACCCGCGCGCCGAGACCGTCGGCCCGCGCCCGGGCGGTGCCGCCGCGGCGCCGGACCGCCGCGCCGACAGCCCTCGACCCGATGTTCCGGACCCGGTCACCGGCCCCCGCCTCGGGGTCCCGGATCCGGCGGCCGGTCCGCGTACCGGCGGTCCGGACGCTCCCGCCGGCCCCCGGCCCGGCACGCCCGGCCCGGTCCGGGCCGCAGCGCGTCCGGGCGGTCCCGCCACCGGCACCGCCCGACCGCCCGCTCCGGGCGACGACGCCCGCCCGCCCGGCGTCGGGCCGCGCGGCGGTACGCCCGCCGGCGCCGCGCCGGTCGCCGGCCAGGCCGCGGTCGCCCGGGCGGCCGCGCCGACCGGCCGGCCGCAGCCGGGCCCCGAGGAGCGCGCCGGACGGCCGTCCCCGCCGCAGGGGCAGCCCGGCCGGCCCGAGCCGTCCGGCGTCGCCGTCGTAGCCTCGGCCGCCCGGGCGGAGGCGCCACCGGCCGTCGCGCGGGCGTCCGCCGTGGTCGCCCCGGCCGGTCCGTGGCCCGACCCCGCCGGCCCGGTCAGCGGGCCACCGTTGCGTCCGCCGGCCGGGGAGGAGACCGACGACGCCGGTCCGGGTGGCCTGCGCGGCGCCCGGTCCGAGCTGCGCCGGCAGATGCGCGAACGACGCCGGCTGCGGCTGGGCATCCTGGCGCTGGTCACCTTGGTGCTGCTCGGCGCGGTCCCGCTCTACTTCGGCATCCGGACGCTCAGCCACGACCCCGTCTTCGACACCCTCGACGAGTTGGGCGTGCCGGGCTGGGCGGCGGTGAAGACCGTCGACAACGTCAGCGGCAGCCGCTGGTGCCTGCAGGACTGCCGGCTGCGCGAACGCACCGTCACCTCCGACCGTGCCCCGGAGGAGACCGCCCGGGTCTACGCCCAGGCGCTGGCCGCCGAGGGTTGGCGCCCGTGGCAGGTCGCCCGCTGCCCGGAGCAGAAGGAGAAGGGCAGCTACACCTGCTGGCGCCGCGACGAGCTGACCCTCGACCTGTGGGTACGGCAGCCGACCTGCGTACCGCCGCCGGTGAACGGGGCGCCGGCGGTGCCGCCGTCCCCGGTGCCCCCGCCCGCTGCGGGTAAGTGCACCGGATCGTTGGTGTCGGTGAAGGTGCGCAACGCGATCGACGACGAGCGGACCCGGCCGCAGCCGAGCACCGACCCGTCGCTGACCGGTGAGGATCCGTTCCCGACGTTCACCGACGACCCGCTCGGAGAACCCACCGGCTCACCATCCTGAGCCGGTTTCCATCACGGACGGTAGGGTCTGGGGCTGGCGAACCCGCCGGCCCCGCTGACCCCTGGTGAGTCGATGGACGCCGAGTGGGTCGGACGGTCGAGTGCCGGGACGCCGGGTCCCGGAACTCTGTATGAGGAGGACAGGCGTGGAGCCTTTGGATGTCGCGGCGTTGGTCGCGGCGATCGCTTTCGCGATGCTGGTGCTGATCCTGACGCTGCCCATCCTGCGGCTCCGCCACACCGTGGACGCCGCGACCCGGATGATCAACGACCTCAACGAGCAGACCACCCCGCTGCTGGGCGACGTCAACACCACGGTGAAGAACGTCAACACTGCCCTGGAGCAGGTGCAGACCTCGCTGGACGGGGTCAACCTCCAGCTCGCCAAGGTCGACACCATGACCACCCACGCCCAGAACGTCACCGCCAACGTGGCGAACCTGGCGACGGTGGTCTCCGCCGCCGCCGCCAACCCGCTGGTCAAGGTGGCCGCCTTCGGCTACGGCGTGCGCCGGGCCGCCTCGGCCCGCCGGCACGCGGAGACCGAGCGTGAGGTGCGCGACACCATCAAGCAGCAGCGTCGCGCCGCCCGGCGCGGCAACCACTGACCCGGCCGGCGGCGAGCAGGAGGAATGAGACCATGAGGCGACTGTTCTGGCTCGGCATCGGTCTGGCCGTGGGTGTGGTGGTGGTCCGCAAGGCCACCCGTACCGCTCAGGCGTACACCCCGGCCGGGATCGCCAGTGGGCTGTCCGAATCCGCTGGCGGCCTGGTGGAGTCGCTGCGTAGCTTCGTGGAGGACGTCCGGGTCGGGATGGCCGAGCGGGAGCAGGAGATCCACGAGGCGTTCGCCCGTGGCGAGGCGTTCGACGACCAGTTCGCCGAGCTGCGGGAGGACCCGCGCATCGGCGACCGAGAGATCTTTCCGGAGGAACACCAGCGATGAAGACGGCGGAGATCAAGCGGCGGTACCTCGCCCACTTCGAGGCGAACGGCCATGCCGTGGTGCCGTCCGCTCCGCTGCCCGCCATCAACGACCCGAACCTGCTGTTCGTCAACGCCGGCATGGTGCAGTTCGTCCCCTACTTCCTGGGGCAGCAGACCCCGCCGTACCGGCGGGCGGTCAGCGTGCAGAAGTGCATCCGTACGCCGGACATCGACGAGGTCGGCAAGACCAGCCGGCACGGCACGTTCTTCCAGATGAACGGCAACTTCTCCTTCGGTGACTACTTCAAGTCCGGGGCGATCCCGCTCGCCTGGGACCTGGTCACCAAGTCGGTCGCCGACGGCGGCTACGGGCTGGACCCGGAGCGGGTCTGGCCGACCGTCTACCTCGACGACGACGAGGCGTTCGAGATCTGGCGGTCGGTCGGCGTGCCGGCCGAGCGGATCGTGCGCCGCGGCAAGGCCGACAACTTCTGGTCGATGGGCATTCCCGGCCCGTGCGGCCCGTGCTCCGAGCTCTTCTACGACCGCGGCCCGGAGTACGGCCGCGAGGGTGGGCCGGCGGTCGACGAGGACCGCTACATGGAGTTCTGGAATCTCGTCTTCATGCAGTTCGAGCGGGGCCCGGGCACCGGCAAGGAGAGCTTCCCGATCCTGGGCGACCTGCCGGCGAAGAACATCGACACCGGCATGGGCCTGGAGCGGATGGCCTCCATCCTCCAAGGGGTCGACAACCTCTACGAGATCGACGAGGTCCGGCCGATCCTCGACCGGGCAGCCGAGCTGACCGGCAAGCGCTACGGCGCGCACTCCGGGCACGTGGCCAGCGAGTCGCACCCGGACGACGTGCGGCTGCGGGTGGTCGCCGACCACGTGCGGACCGCGCTGATGCTGATCGGCGACGGGGTCACCCCGAGCAACGAGGGTCGCGGGTACGTGCTGCGCCGGATCATGCGGCGGGCGATCCGGGCGGTGCGGCTGCTGGGCTGGCAGGAGCGGGCGCTGCCCGAGCTGCTGCCGGTGGCCCGGGACTGCATGTCCCCGTCGTACCCGGAGCTGGCCGAGGAGTTCGACCGGATCTCCCAGTACGCGTACGCCGAGGAGGAAGCCTTCCTCTCCACGCTGCGCGCCGGCACCACCATCCTGGACACCGCGATCGCCGAGACGAAGTCGGCCGGCAAGCCGGCGCTCTCCGGCGACAAGGCGTTCCAGCTGCACGACACGTACGGCTTCCCGATCGACCTGACCCTGGAGATCGCCGGCGAGCAGGGCCTGCAGGTGGACGCCGAGGGCTTCCGCCGGCTGATGGCCGACCAGCGCAACCGGGCCAAGGCCGACGCGCAGGCCCGCAAGACCGGCCACACCGACGTGTCGGCGTACCGGTCGGTGCTGGACGACGGCGGGGCGGTGGAGTTCACCGGCTACACCGAGCTGAACCGCGAGTCCCGGGTCCGGGCGCTGCTCTCCGGCGGCGCGGCGATCGGCGCGGCGGTCGAGGGCGACACGATCGAGCTGGTGCTGGACACCACCCCGTTCTACGCCGAGGGCGGTGGGCAGCAGCCGGACCAGGGCCTGATCACCGTGGGCGGCGGCCAGGTCGAGGTCTTCGACGTGCAGCAGCCGGTGCCCGGCCTGATCGTGCACCGGGCCAAGGTGCTGCGGGGCGAGGTGCG
Organism: Micromonospora sp. BS32; assembly: GCF_059089345.1. Taxonomy (NCBI): domain Bacteria; kingdom Bacillati; phylum Actinomycetota; class Actinomycetes; order Micromonosporales; family Micromonosporaceae; genus Micromonospora; species Micromonospora sp. BS32. The sequence goes on along the minus strand of NZ_JBSSHR010000008.1, from coordinate 11,008 downwards.
CGCCGGCGAGACCGGGTACGCCGAGATCGACGTGACCCGGCGCCGCGCCATCTCCCGCTCGCACACCGCGACCCACCTGGTGCACCAGACCATGCGCAACTTCCTCGGCGAGTCGGCGACCCAGGCCGGTTCGCTGAACGCGCCGGGCCGGCTCCGGTTCGACTTCAACACCCCGACCGGGGTCTCGCCGAGCGTGCTGCACGACGTGGAGCAGCAGGTCAACGAGGTGCTGCTGGCGGACCTGGAGGTGCACGCCTTCATCACCACGCAGGAGGAGGCCCGCCGGATCGGCGCGATGGCGCTCTTCGGCGAGAAGTACGGCGAGCGGGTCCGGGTCGTCGAGGTGGGCGACTACGCCCGGGAGCTGTGCGGCGGCACCCACGTGGCCCGCTCGGCGCAGCTGGGCCTGGTGAAGATCCTCTCCGAGGCGTCGGTGGGCTCCGGCGTACGCCGGATCGAGGCGCTGGTCGGCATGGACGCCTTCGGCTTCCTGGCCCGCGAGCACCTGCTGGTGTCCCGGCTGGCGGAGCTGTTCCGGGTGCCGGGCGACCAGGTCGCCGACCGGGTCGAGCAGACCGTGACCCAGTTGCGGGACGCGGAGAAGGAGCTGGAGAAGCTCCGCGCCCAGCTGGTGCTGGGCGGAGCGGCGGCGCTCGCCGGGCAGGCGAAGGACGTCAACGGGATCGCGTACGTCGGGACCGAGGCGCCGGAGGGCGCGGCCGGCAACGACGTGCGGACCCTCGCCCAGGAGATCCGCGGCAAGATCGACCCGGCGCGGCCGGCGGTGGTCGCGGTCGCGGCCCGGTCGAACGGCAAGGCGTCGCTGGTGGTGGCCGTGAACGCGGCGGCCCGGCTCCGCGGGCTGGCGGCCAACGACCTGGTCAAGGCGGCCTTCTCCGGCCGGGGCGGCGGCAGCCCGGACGTCGCGCAGGGCGGCGGCCTGCCTGCGGCGGAGGCGCCGAAGCTGCTGCTCACCGTCGAGAAGGCGATCGCCGAGGCGTGATCGTGCACGAGGGGAGCCAGGGCGGACCGGACCGGTCCGCCCTGGCCCGTTCCATCCGGGGAGTGACCCGTGGGTGACTTGACCAGGGGTGTCCGGCTCGGCGTGGACGTCGGCCAGGTTCGGGTCGGGGTGGCCCGGTCCGATCCGCACGGTGTGCTCGCCACCCCGCTGGTCACCCTCGCCCGGGACCTGACGGCGGCGCCCGACACGGTGCCGAGCGACATGGCGGAGCTCGCACACCTGATCGCGGAGCACGAAGCGGTCGAGGTGGTGGTGGGCCTTCCGGTCAACCTGGCCGGAAAACACGGCCCGGCGGCGCAGCATGTGACCGCGTATGTGAGCCGTTTGGCCGATGTAATAGCGCCGGTTCCGGTGACGCTCACCGACGAGAGGATGTCGACCGTCGTGGCGTCTCGTAGGCTGGCGGAGCGAGGCGTCCGGGGAAAGCGCCAACGCGCGGTGGTCGATCAGGCCGCCGCGGTCGAGATCCTGCAGAGCTGGCTAGACGCGCAGCGGAGGCGGACGGAATGATCGACGATTTGGACCTCGGGTTCGACGAGCCGGAGCGGGGTGAGAAGGGCCGGCACCGGCGTGGCTTCGTCGAGGGGCGCAACGGGAAGAAGAAGTCCGGCGGCGGCCGGGGCAAGACGGTCTTCGCCCTGTTCATGGCCCTGGTCCTGCTGGGCGGGATCGGCGGTGGCGCCTTCGTCGGCTTCGACCGGATCCGTAACCACTTCGTCACCCCCGACTACGACGGCGCCGGCAGCGGCCAGGCCCTGGTCGAGGTGAAGCAGGGCGCATTGATCGCCGACATCGGTGACGCGCTGGTCGCGGCGGACGTGGTGAAGAGCACCAAGGCCTTCATCGAGGCGGCCGAGGAGAACGCGCTGGCCAAGAACATCCAGCCCGGGTTCTACAAGTTGCGCAAGCAGATGAGCGCGGAGAAGGCGCTCACCATGATGCTGGACCGGAAGAACAAGGTCACCAACCAGGTGACGATTCCGGAGGGCCGCACCGCCAAGAACGTCTACAAGATCCTCTCGGACAAGACCAAGATCCCGGTCAAGGAGTTCGAGGCGGCGGCGAAGGACCCCGAGGCGCTGGGCGTGCCGGCCTTCTGGTTCAACCGCAAGGACGGCAAGAAGGTCACCAAGTCGATCGAGGGCTTCCTCTACCCGGACACCTACGAGATGCCGCCGAACGCGACCGCCGAGGGCATCCTGAAGGACATGGTGGCCAACTTCCTCACCGTGACGACTGAGCTGAAGTTCGTCGAGACCGTGGAGGCCAACCTCGGCGGGGTCAGCCCGTACGAGGCGTTGATCGTCGCGTCGCTCGCGCAGGCCGAGGCGGGTAACAAGGACGACCTGGGCAAGGTCGCCCGGGTGGCCTACAACCGGGTGTACAAGGACTTCCCCTGCAACTGCCTGGAGATGGACGTCACGGTCAACTACTACCTGGAGCTGACCGGCCAGAAGACCAAGACGTCCGCGCAGATGACCGCCTCCGAGCTCGACAACCCGAAGAACCCGTACAACCGGAAGCTGAAGGGTCTGCCGCCCACGCCGATCGACAACCCCGGCAAGCAGGCGATGCAGGGCTCGATGGACCCGCCGGACGGCAAGTGGTTCTACTTCGTGGCCATCGACAAGCAGGGTCACTCCGCCTTCGCGGAGACGTACGCGGAGCAGCAGCGTAACGAGGCCAAGGCGAGGGAAGCCGGCATCATCTGACCCCCCGGCTGGCTCGGGTCGGAAGTCGTGGGACGGGGGAGTGACGTGACGGTGCACCGGGCCGCGGTGGTCGGCAAGCCGATCGCGCACTCCCTCTCCCCGGTGATCCACCACGCCGGCTACGCCGCCGCCGGGCTGACCGGCTGGTCGTACACCCGGATCGAGTGCGCGGCGGCGGAGCTGGCGGAGCTGGTCGCCGGCCTGGGCCCGGAGTGGGTCGGCCTGTCGGTCACCATGCCCGGCAAGGAGGCCGCGCTCGCGGTGGCCGACCGCGCCTCGCCGGTCGCCGCCGCCGTCGGCGCCGCCAACACGCTGGTACGACGTCCCGGCGGCGTCTGGTACGCGGACAACACCGACGTCGTCGGCATGGTCGAGGTGCTCACCAACGCCGGGGTGACGCCGGGCGCCCGGGTCACCGTGCTCGGCGCGGGTGGCACCGCCCGGGCCGCGCTGGCCGCCTGCGCCCGGCTCGGCACCGGCCCGGTCACGGTGGTGGCCCGCCGGGAGGCCGCGGTGAACGAGCTGCGCCCGGTGGCGACGGCGGTCGGGGTGGAGCTGGCCGCTGCGCCGTGGGACCGGGCCACGGCGTACCTGGACACCGACGTGGTCATCTCGACGGTGCCGAAGGGGGTGGCCGACCAGTTGGCCCACCGGGCCCACTGGGGACCGTCCACCGTTCTCTTCGACGCCCTCTACGACCCGTGGCCGACCCCGCTGGCCGCGTCCGCCCTCGCCGCCCGGCTCCGGGTGGCCTCCGGGCTCGACCTGCTGCTGGCCCAGGCGATCGACCAGTTCCAGCAGTTCACCGGGGTGCCCGCGCCGGTCCATGCGATGCGCGAGGCGCTGGCCGGGGCGGCCCGCCGGTAGCGCCCGGCGTCAGCCCGCGCCCGCGGCGGCGTCACTCTTATGCTTTGGTTAAGTCATCTCGTCGTGTGGGTTTTGTCCGAACGGCGTGCGCAAAGCGTCGATACGCTGCGGCGGGTAATCACCGCCGACACAGGGAGTGTTTCCTTGACCAGGCACGGACTCCACCGCGCCGCGCCGGCCGTCGGTGCCCGCCGCAAGGCCGTCGTCCTGAGCGTCCTCAGTGCCGGTGTGGTCGCCGGGGTGGTGGCCAGCATGATGCCGCTGGTCGCGGCCGAGGTGTCACCGATCGTGGTCACCGCCGCCGCCGACACCACCGCCACCCAGGTACCGCAGGACGGTGACAACGGCGTGAAGACCACGCTGGCCAGTTGCCCGCGGCTCTGCGACGGCAACGGCAACGGCCAGCGCGACGCGCTGATCGAGTTCACCGTGCGGGGCCTGCCCGCCGACGCCCGCGACGTCCGGGCGAGCCTGCGGGTGTACGCCTGGCAGCCGTTCTCCTCCCGGGTGCGGGCGCACACCGCGCAGGGCACCGCCGCCGGGGCGGGCGCCTGGACCTCCCGGCCCGCCCTCGGCCCGGCGCTCGCCGCCGTCGACCGGGTGAGTCAGGGCTTCAACACCTGGGACGTCACCGGCGCGGTCACCGGCAACGGCCGGGTCACCTTCGCCCTCACCCAGGAGAACTGGAACAGCCGCATCTACTGGGCGTCGAAGGAGAACACCCGCACCACCATCCGGCCCCAGCTGGTGCTGAACTACAGCCGGGGCGGCGACGCGCCGGTCCGGCCCCCGGCCAGCTCCACGCAGGCGCCGACGACGCCCGCCGCACCGCCGCCATCGGCGCCGCTGCCGTCACCGACCCGGACGATCGCGCCCAGCCCGACGCGCACCGCCACCACCGCGCCGCCGCCTCCACCGACCACCACCCCGCCCGCCCCGACGTCGACCGTCGCGCCGGGCGACCAGGTGCCCGGCTGGCGGCTGGTCTGGTCCGACGAGTTCAGCGGGCCGCAGGTCGACCTGTCCCGGTGGAACCTGCGCGACAACGAGGGACGCGACATCGACAGCGGCTGCAACGTCGACGACGCCGACAACACCTTCACCTCCGGCGGCGTGCTCACCCTGCGGGCGCAACGGGAGACCGCGGTGTGCAGCTCGCAGACCCGCCAGTACACCCAGAGCTACCTGGACACCATCGGCAAGGCCTCGTTCCAGTACGGCCGCTTCGAGATGCGGGCCCAGTCGCCCAACGGGCCGACCGACTCACGGGGGCTCTGGCCGGCGTTCTGGCTGCGCCCGGACGACGGCGGCAATGGCGAGATCGACGTGGTGGAGCTGCCCGGCGGCAGCGACTTCTACCGAGCCGCCACCCAGGGCATCTTCTACGACTACACCCCGGTGAAGCAGGACCAGCGGTGGTACTTGCCGAACGGTGGCTACCCCGGTGACGGCTTCCACACGTACACCACCGAGTGGGAGCCGGGCGTGATCCGCTGGTACGTCGACGGGCGGCAGGTCTGGCAGCGCGACCGCAGCACCACGCCGTGGTTCGACGAGGCCTTCAACAAGCCGTTCAACATCCGGCTGAACTTCCAGGTCGGCGGCTGGCTCGGCGACCCGGACGCGGCCACCCGCTTCCCGGCCGACTTCAAGGTGGACTACGTCCGCGTCTGGCAACGCTGAGGAGACCGGCACGCCGCCCGGTGGGCTCCGGCCCGCCGGGCGGCGGCTTGCCCGCTGCACCTATCGTGTCCGCCAACGCGGCCCGGGCGGCGGGCGGGATGGGGGACGGCATGACGACGGCAGCGGATCCGCGGACCCGGTCCGACGGCCTGGGCTGGGTGAGCCGGGCCATCTTCGGCGACCCGCGACTCCGCCTCGACGTCTCCGCCGCGCCGGCCCCCGCGCCCGCCGGTCACCGGGTCGCCGCCCGGTACGCCGTGGTGCCCTCGGTCCACCGGGCGAAGTTCCTGCTGCCGCTCGCCTCGCGCCGGGTGGGGGCGGCGTCGACCCTGGCGTACAACGCGCTGCGGCCGCCCCGGGTCCGGGCCAACCGGCTCGCGGTGGGCCTGCTCGCCTCCGCCGGCGCCACCGGCCTGGCCCGGATGCCCGTGCTCACCGTCGCCGTGCCGACCGACGTGGACCCCGCCGAGCTGCTGCTGGCCGAGCGGATCAGCCAGGTCGAGGGCCGCCGGCTGCACGCCGCCATTGGCATCCGTCCACCGGACCCGCACCACAAGCCGACGTTGCAGCTCTTCGACGACCGGGGCGCCGCGCGGGCGTACGCGAAGATCGGCTGGAACGACGCGACCAGGGCGATGGTCGGCGCGGAGGCCGACGCGCTGCGGGACCTGCCCCGCGACGGCGGTGACTTCCCCGAGGTGCCGGGCCTGCTGCGTGAACTCACCTGGGCGAACCTCCGGGTGACCCTGGTCGAGCCGATGCCGGCCCGGGTCCGCCGGTTGCGCCACCCGCAGCGGCCCCGGGTGGCCGCGATGCTGGCGGTGGCCCGGCGCGGTGGCCCGGCCCAGGCCCCCCGGCCACTGCGTGACTCACCCTTCCTGGCCGACCTGACCGCCCGCGCCGCCCGGGCCGGCGGGGCGGTCGACGCCGCGCTGGCCGCGCTCGTCGACCGGGACGGCGCGACGACCATGGAGTTCGGACACTGGCACGGCGACTGGGTGCCGTGGAACCTCGGCACCCACCGGGGTCGGCTGGTCGCCTGGGACTGGGAGAACAGCGGCACCGACCGGCCGGTCGGCTTCGACCTGGCCCACCAGGGGTTCCAGTGCGCGCTGTCGCTGGACGGCCGGCCCGCCGGCGAGGCGACCACGGCGATGATCGACCTGCTGGAGCGGCACGGCGCGGCCTTCGGGCTCGACCCGGCCCGTCGCCGGCTCGTCGCCGACGCGTACCTGGTCGAGCTCTGGCTGCGCACCGCGGAACTCGCCGCCGGTGGGGGTGGCTGGAGCGACAAGCTGCACCCCGCCCTGCTGCACGTGCTGGCCGACCGGTTGACCCTGCCGGTCCGCTGACCGGTCCCGCCGACCCGCCGTCCGGGTCGGCGCCCGTCCCGGCGGGAGGGACGGCTGTCGGCCTGCCGACCCGGAAAAGCGGGGAAAAGCCGCAGGACGGGCCTCGCGGCTACCGCTCACGCGCGGCGGTCCACTAGGGTGTCAACACTCGATCACCATCTGCCGTCGACGGCGGGGTCGATCCGGTCCGGGACGGCGTGGGGCCCCTCCGGGTCGTGGAGTGCGGGGCAGGTCCGGCCGAGCGCCGGCGGCAGGGGGACCAATGACATCGGCAGGCGTCACGCGACGGCCCGCGGCCGGGTCGGCGTACGCCGCCGTGCCCGCGGCCCGACCCCAAGGCGGTGCCCGCCGGTGACCCTCATCTACGTGCTCGGCGTGCTCGCCGTGCTGGTGCCGGTGGTCCTCGTCCCGGTGGCGGCCACCCGCTGGGCGCCGCGGGTGCGCTCCGGCCGGGCCGCCGGGCGGCTCCGCGCCGCCGTCGCCGGGCTCACCGACGCGCTGGGCCGGCCCGGCGCCGCGGCCGTCGCGCTGCTGGCCGGGGCGGCGGCGGTCGTCGCGATCTGCTGGCCGCTCGGCGAGGCGCTGTCCCGCCTCGAACCGCACGTCGACCACCCGGTCTTCGACTACGTGCACGCCCGCCGGGTGACCGGCTGGGCCGAGGTGACCTCGTTCGTCACCGCGATGGGGGATCGGTACCCGCTCAAGTGGGTCACCGTGGTCGCCGCGCTCGCCTTCGCCGTCGCCTGGCGCCGCCGGCGCTGGTGGATCCCGCTGGTGGCGATGCCGATGCAGTTCGTCGTCGAGCAGTACACCCAGGAGATCCTGGCCACGGTCGTCGACCGTGGACACCCGCCGACGGACCTCGGCACCTACCCGTCCGGGGGCTGCGCCCGGGTGCTGCTCACCTTCGGCACCATCGCGCTGCTCGCCGGGCTCACCTGGCGCATCCCGCGCGGCGGCCGGATCGCCCTCGCGACGGTGGTGGCCCTGCTCGCCACCGTCGAGGGCTACACCCGCATCTACGCCGAGAAGCACTGGCTGACCGACGTGATCGGCGGCTGGATCTTCGGCCCCCTGCTGCTCGCCGTGGTGGCGCTGGCCGTGGTCACCGCCGACGGCCGGCTCGGCCCGTCGGGGCGGACACCCGCGCCGGCCCGGGAGAGCGTCATGACCGGCGGCTGACCCGGCCCTGGCGCGATCCCGCACCGGCCACCCCTCGACACGGAAGACGGGCAACGACGTGACCACCCTTCTCGTCGCCTCCACCGGTGGACACCTCGCCGAGCTGTACGACCTGGCACCCCGGCTCGGCGTGCAGGACGACTGCGTCTGGGCCACCTTCGACTCGCCGCAGAGCCGGTCCCTGCTGGACGGCCACGAGGTCCTCCACGTCCCGCCGGCGACCACCCGGGACGCCGTCGGCGCGCTGCGCGACCTGGTGGCGGCCCGCCGGGTGCTGCGCGGCGGTCGGTTCCGCCAGGTGATCAGCACCGGGGCCAGCGTGGCGATGTCGTTCTTCCTGCCGGCCGCCCGGCACGGGCTGGCCTGCCACTACATCGAGAGCGCCACCCGGACCGAGGGACCGTCGCTGACCGGCCGGCTGGTCGCGCGCGTGCCGAGGACCCGGCTCTACACCCAGTACCCCGGCTGGGCCGGGGGGCGCTGGCGCTACGGCGGCTCCATCTTCGACGGGTACCGGGCCACCCGGACGACCGGGCCCCGGCCGGTGCGCCGGATCGTGGTGGCGCTCGGCACCCACGAGCGCTTCGGCTTCCCCCGGCTGCTCGACCGTCTGGTCGACGTGCTGCCGCCCGAGGCGGAGGTGCTCTGGCAGGTCGGGTCCACGCGCATCGACCGGATGCCGGCCGGTGCCCGCCGCCAGGTCCCGTACGCGGAGATGCAGCAGGCGATGCGGGAGGCCGACGTGGTCGTCACGCACGCCGGGGTGGGTTCGGCGCTGGCCGCGATGCGGGCCGGCCGGCGGGCGATCTACGTGCCGCGCCGCCGGCGGCACGGCGAGCACGTCGACGACCACCAGGTGGAGATGGCCCGGGAACTGGACCGGCGGGGACTGGTCCTGGCTCGGGAGGCGGACGCCGTCACGGCCGAGGATCTGGCGGAGGCGGCAACGTGGACGGTCGCCGCGACCGGTACGGTCACCCCGTTCCGGTGGATGGACGCGTCGTGACGTCCGGGTGGACGGTACCCCCGGTCGCAGGGTCCACCGGTCGACGAAATCCTCGTCCGCCGCGAGCCGTCCGGACACGACCCGTACGGGTCGACCGGACCGAGGCGCCGACCGAGCGGACCGGTCGGTTGATGGTGCGAAATGTCCGTGCACAGCAAGCTACGCCTGATCTCACTTCGTCATTGGGGGCGCCAGTGCTTCTCAGAACGTCGTCTCGACCGGTGTGGAGGCGGTGGCTCGTCGCGCTCACCGCGCCGGTGCTCGCCGCGGGTCTCCTCGCCGCGCCCGCCCGCGCGGAGGGGCTCCAGCCGGTCGCCAGCACCCTGACCTCCGCGAACCCGGCGGACAACATCCCGCACGCGCAGAACGGCGACACCAAGGCGTTCGCCGAGATCGGGAACACCGTCTACGTCGGCGGCACCTTCACCTCGGTGAAGGCCGCCGCGGACGCGAGCTGGACGGCTCGCAACTACCTCTTCGCGTACGACAGGACGACCGGCGCGCTGAAGACCAGCTTCACCCCGGCGCTGGACGGCGCGGTGCACGCGCTCGCCGCCAGCCCCGACGGCAAGCTCATCGTCGGCGGCGCCTTCGGGACCGTGAACGGGGTGAGCCGCAAGAACCTCGTCGAGCTCGACCCGGCCACCGGCGCGACGGTCGCCGGCTGGGCCGGCCGCAGCGACGGCGGCCTGGTCCGGCGGACCATCGTGGTCGGCAGCAAGCTCTACATCGCGGGCGCCTTCCACTGGGTCAACGGCACCCAGCACTCGCTGCTCGCCCGGCTCGACGCCACCACCGGCGCGATCGACCCCACCTTCCAGGTCGACGCCAGCGTCGCCCGGGACAGCACCGAGCTGGTCTGGGGCCTGGCCGTGGCGCCCGACGAGAAGACCCTGGTGGCGGTGGGCAACTTCACCCAGGTCAACGGGCAGCCCCGCAACCAGGTGGTGGTCGTCGACCTCGCCGGCACGCCGGCGGTCGCCGACTGGAGCACCCAGCGCTACGTGGCGCCCTGCTACAACTGGGCGTTCCCGTTCTACGCCCGCGACGTCGACTTCTCCGACGACGGCAGCTACTTCGTCATCATCGCCGACGGCGGCCGGGGCGACGGGGCGTACTGCGACGCGGCGGCCCGGTTCGAGACCTCGGCCCGCGGCGCGGCGATCGACGCCACCTGGGTCAACTACACCGGCACCGACTCGGTGACCTCGGTCGAGGTGGCCGACAACGTGGTCTACGTCGGCGGTCACTTCCGCTGGCTCAACAACGCCAACGGCAACGACTCCGCCGGGTCCGGCGCGATCAACCGGTTCGGCCTGGGTGCGCTCGACCCGATCAACGGACTGCCGCTGAACTGGAACCCGACCCGCTCCGGCGCCCCGTCGGGGACCACCGCCTGGGGTGCGATCATGTGGGAGCTGTGGCGCGGCAGCAACGGCCTGCTCGCCGGCTTCGACTCCGACGGCCTGGGCAATGAGTACCACGGCCGGATGGGCCTGTTCCCGCTGGCCGGCGGCCGGACGGCGCCGGCGGTCAACGCCCCGACGGCGGCCTCGGGCTACCTCTACCTGGGCACCGCCAGCGGCCAGGCCACCAAGGTCTCCTTCAACGGCACCTCGGTGGGCGCCCCGGTCGCCTCCAGCCAGCCGAACCTCACCTCGGCCGGTGCGTCCTTCTCGGTCGGCAACAAGCTCTACTGGGCGAAGACCGACGCCACCGCGCCGAACGGCAGCTACCTGGACGTGTCGATCTTCTCGGCCGGCTCGGTGGGCGCGCCGTGGATCAGCAGCGGCTACAACAACTGGTTCAACCCGGCCGCGATGAGCGGGGCGTTCTACCTCGACGGCCGGATGTACTACACCAAGGCCGGCACGAACAAGCTCTTCTACCGTTACCTGGAGCCGGACGGCTACATCGTCGGCTGCACCGAGTTCACGCTGCCCAGCGCGGATCTCGCCTGGGGCAACGTGCGGGGCATGACCTGGGTCAACGGCAAGATCGTGTACGGCAACACGGACGGCTCGCTGCGCGCGGTCCCGTTCGACGAGGAGGCCGTCGACGGCACCGCCTCGGTCCAGGTCGCGGCGGCCACCGCCGACGTGAACTGGTCGAGCAAGACGCTCTTCTTCGCCACCTCCTGATCCGTACCCGTGCGGGCGGTCCGCCGGTGTCCCCGTGACAC